>CAYLOW010000046.1:0-18479 GCA_964385315.1 uncultured Anaerolinea sp. | reverse complement strand
AGGAATTAAATCAGATCAACATATTAAAAGCAGCAGTACCTCTGCAGGATATGCACCTCTAAGTGCAAAGTTATAATCATCCTAAATCTTTTCATGGAGGCCCATATGTCATCTTTTGAAGAACAGGAAATCGCATTGCTCAGGCAGCGAATCGTTCGACTGGAAACACAGGTCGAATATCTTTACAAGCATTTTGCCCTCACCTTTGCCGATAACACAAGCGAGAGTGATGATCCCCAAATCATCGCAGCCTTGAGAACAAACAACATGATCGAAGCCATCAGACTCTACCGCGAAAAAACAGGCTTGGGTTTAGCAGCCACCAAATCAGCAGTGGAGGATATCAAGAAAAGACGGGGCATTTAAAACTCAAGGATGGATTTCACCCGCCATTCGGCGGGATTTTCTTTGCGGTACAATTGCAGTCATGGTCCAACTTTCCAGCCTCACTTATTACCCCATAAAAGCCTGCCGCGGGTTTGAGATACCCGAATCGCACGTAGAACGCATGGGACTTTCCAATGATCGCCGCATGATGGTGGTCACACCCGGGGGTGATTTTCTCACCCAACGGGAACATCCCAAACTGGCACTCATCACACCCACATTGAAGGATGGTACGATCACACTTACTGCACAGGATGTTACTCCGCTGCAATTTGAGATTCAAAAATCCGGTGTGACAATGCCCGTAAACATCTGGGCCAGCAAAAGGGTGGATGCCATTGACCAGGGAGATCAAACTGCGGGTTGGCTCTCAGACTTTCTCAACGCTTCGGTGCGCCTCGTCCATATTGACGAACGCTTCAAACGCAAACTAAATCCCGGCTATGCTGTGAGCGCTGAAGACCATACCGGGTTCGCAGACGGTTATCCAATTCTTATCATCTCGCAAGAATCGCTGCAGGACTTAAATTCGAAACTTGGTTCTCCACTTCCAATGAATCGCTTCCGCCCAAACATGGTGGTCAAAGGTTGTGAACCGTTCGCTGAAGATACATGGAAACGAATCCGCATCGGCGGGATCGAAATGGCACTCGTCAAACCATGCCCGCGCTGTGTGGTAACCACGATCGACAAGGACACAATGATAAAAAACAAGGAACCGCTTAAAACATTGAGTAAGTATCGAATGCAGAAAGGCGGTGCCATGTTCGGTATGAATGTCATTCCGCTGGGCGAAGGGGATATAAAAGCCGGCATGGGCGTGGAAGTTTTGGAATAGAATTTCAGACTGAATATACAGGAAAAAATGGAATGACCAGTATTTCCCGAAGGGACTTCTTAAAAATCAGCGGCGCCGCTCTGATCGGAATATCAGCAAGGCAGTTCATCCCAGCGCAGAACGACGAACCCTACTTCACCGCGCCCTTGATCTGGAATGGAACCCGTAAATTCAAGCGCATGGCTTTCACTTACGACGATTGTTATTTATTAAAAAAAATGCAGGACCTGGAAGTTTTACTGAATGAATATCCGGAATTTAAGGTGACCTTTTTCCCTGTTGGTTCAAAATTGTTAAACCTCGAAGAACAAGACAACGGTATTTGGAAGCGGCTGGTGGGAAAGGGTCACGAGATTGGCTATCATACATTCGACCATGTTAATCTCGGAGTCATGTCACCTGCCACCGCATTAATGGATTACGATAAATGGTACAGCGCACTGGTCAAAGTGCTGGGCAGGGAATACAACGTCCGTTTTGTACGCCCGCCTTATGACATCATCAGCAATACGATGGATGTCTTATGTCAGGAACGTGGATTGGTCGCTGTTTTGTTCTCCATCGGCGGCGGCGGAGATTCGGATATCGTTACCAGAGCGGTCCAAAGAGGAAAAGGCGGAGATATTGTTCAAATGCATATCCGTACACAGGATTACAACACCAGTGTGCAGGTGTATCCCTGGCTGAGGGAAAACAAATGGGAACTGGTAACCCTGAGCACTCTCTACGACGATTATTTGCGCGAGCAGGTCAACTCAGAAGGGTGTGATGCAATTGCCGGACCCTCATTAACAAGGACTTGTGTGGAGTGACAGGGATGGAGTGAATAGGTAACTGGCACAGCATCCGAGGGTTGTGCCTAGAGCAAATCTCCTGAATACTTGTCCGCAAACAGCGCAGGTTGGCCGCCTGTATGCCAAAACAAAACGGATTCGTCTTTCTTGAAATACCCCTTGCGGATGAGATCGATCATCCCTGCAGCAGCGCGTCCGGTATAAACAGGATCAAGCAACAGGCCTTCATAGCCGGCGAATAGTTTAATTGCCTCACGTTCCCCTGCCCCAAATACCCCATAACCTGCCTGACAATAAGCATCGTTTGCCAGTACATCGTCAATTGTAAATTCGATGCGCCCGCCCAGTTTCTCACTGGCCTGGGTGGCAAGCGCTGATACATGAGCCTTGAGTTCTGCCTCCGGTTCGTCAATGCTGATTCCAAGCACCCTGCCTTTGAAACCAAATATTCGCTGACCGAGAACAAGGCCTGCGTGTGTGCCGCCCGACGACGTTCCAAAGACGATCCAATCTGCATGAACATTTTGCTTCATAAATTCTTCCATCGCAAAGGTATAACCCATCGCGCCTGTCACGCTTGATCCGCCATAAGGAACAAGATAAGGCTTCCTGCCTGCGGCAACGGCACGATCAAAGGTCTCCTGTAAAACGCGGTCGCGGTCTTTTCGGTCTGTAACGATGATAATTTCGGCACCAAAGAGGTGATCCAACAGGAAGTTAGCAGAGGGCTGTGCTGGTCTCTCGCCTGTTAAAACAAGAGTACAGTCAAAACCAAAGCGGGCAGCGGCGGCAACCGTCTGCCGGCAGTGATTCGACTGAATCGCGCCGGCGGAAATTAGCATATCCGCGCCTTGGTCGTGAGCTTCCGCAACGAGGAATTCCAGTTTGCGGGTTTTATTTCCGCCAAAGGCAAGTCCGGTTTGGTCATCACGCTTGACAAGGATGCGCGGTCCACCAAGTTTTTTTGTCAGGCGCGGGAGTTCTTCAATTAGGGTTGGTAGGTGGGCAAAATTGAGACGGGAGATGGTATTCATTTGACTCCTCTGGTTCTACAAAGGGAAGGAAAAACATAAAATACACAGGAAAAATGATCATTCGAAAACAATCGTTTGTATCAGCTATTGGGTTATTTGTTCATTTTTTACATAACTATCCAACAATTCGCTGCATTTTGATAAGTTTACTCCAAACCCTGCCTGGTTTTCTCCTTGCCGCGAGAGCGCATAACATCCAACAGGCGCGGCATTACCTCAGTGTAAAGGTTATACCAAAGCCTGGTCGGTGCAAAATCGTACGCTCCCAATGTGCGAACCACTTCCCCGCCCAGTCCTTCCTTGAAGCGATACACGCCCCACATTGAGTCGCTTTCATCAAAGATTTCCGGAGCGCCCCACAGGTCATAAACACTGCACCCGCTTGCCCTGGCGCGTTTCATCGCCTCCCATTGCAGAAGATAAGTCGGCATTTTTTCGCGGTGAAGGTTTCGCGACATACCATAAACATAATAGGCTCTCCCGGCAAACATGAAGAGGAAGATGGCAGCGACTGGAGTATTTTCAACTTCGGCAATCAAAGGGATGGCTACGGGTAAAAAAGCAAAGGCCGATGGTCGATCCTGCATAAACAACTTCCATACCGCCATGTAATAATTTTCATCACGAATGACAAAACCATCCCGAATGCTTGTCTCAGCGTACATTTTATAAAGCATTTTCAGGTCGTCCACAATGCCTACCCTTACGGTAACGCCTTTTTTTTCAGAAAGACGAATATTGTAGCGGGTCTTGGGCTTCATCCGCGCCAGCATTTCCTCATCAGGTGCGGATAAATCTATCAGGACTGTATTTCGAAATTGAATCTGGTCTGACGAATAAACCCACCCCCGTGCGCTGCGAGTCAACTCATCCCTTATTGCCTGGCCGCTGTTATCCAAGATATCGCCTTCGCTGTTGGGTATTCCACAGCCCAGCACAATATCAGGATCAATTTTTAAGAAGATGGCCCCTTGTTTTATGGCAAATTCCTGCAGGTCATTCAAAACGCGGACCCGTAGGGATTCATTAGTCCAATCCAACAGCGGTCCTTTTGGTGCATAGAGAATGGACAAGCGCGCGGTAAAGCCCCGGCTTAGTATTTGTTTTTTTAGAACAAGACACCCAGCTTGACAGTTTTCAGACTTAATTGACCAGTTCTCGATCGATTGGAATACATGAAATTTTCCGTCATCTGTCCAGACAGCATAGAACGGAATCCAGCCGTATTTCATTTTGACCTGTCCCCACTCATAGGTTTGGAGAAAGTGCGGGTTGGGAAGGTCAGAGATGAGCTGATCCCACATGTTATGGCTGGTTTGCATGAATTAATCCGTTTCGTAATACATATTTCTTTATTTTATATCTTCCGTGTAATGAACTTCGTGTACAGCCAATACAACAGCGGATTGTAGACTCTGTCCACCGCCTGCGCAGCGCGTTTGAGTTCGCCGCCAAAACCCCGTTTAAACCGGTAAACACCCCAAAGTCCATCATGGCGGACTTCAAAGTTTGCCTCAAGTGTTTCTTCATTTTCATCGGGAACACCCCACAAGTCGTATTCTTCACAACCGCGTGTTTTAGCCCAACGGATGGCTTCCCATTGGAGGAGATAAGTAGGCATCCGGTTTCGCTCATGGTCATTGGAGGCACCGTACACATACCATGCACGTTTTCCGTTGGCAAAAACCATCAGTGACGCGAGCGGGTTGCCTTCGTACTCGGCAACCAACAATTCACATAGACCTTTCGGATGAAACAATTCGTAAGCACGTTGATAATATGCTTTTGAATGGACACCAAAGTTATCGCGCCCGCCTGTAACGGTCATCATGTCATAAAAAGCAGAGATGTTATCCCACACGCGAACCGTCACCCCCTTTTTCTCGGCAAGACGGATGTTATAGCGGCACTTGGGTTTCATCCGCGCCAAAATTTGGTCCTCGTTTTCCCGAATTGAAAGAATGATGGTACGGGGAGGCTGTATATTTTGCGGGGAAGGGATGAAAGATAATGAAGGGGGAATGAACTGGCCATCCCATGTATCGGGTTCGATCTTTAGGAAAACCGCGCGGTGCTTTTTACACACGGCATCAACTTCCTTCCAGAACCCTTCGCCAACCGATGCCAGCTGGCCGCCAAGAACTGGTTTGGGCATGTAACCCAAAGTCAACCCCAATGGAAGCCGTCTAAGGAGGATTTGGACCCCAACTCCCTGGTCAGAGATCAAACGGACTGGCTCCCAGCCAAAATCTTTTTTTAGTTCACCCCAGTTACCCATTTGAAGCAAATGCGCGGTAGGATGAGACTCTAGAAAATGATTCCAGTCGGTGAGATAGACTTCGGACATATTTTAGAGATCCAAAGTCAAAGTTTGAAGATCAGAAATTCGGGAAGCGGTGACGGTTGATCCTGGGATCAATTGATCGAGGAGCTGCGTGAGGGCAGTGGTGTCTTCGGAAAGGCTTAGGGCGGTAAGCTGTTCAATAACCTGATTTTGGTTTGAGGGAGCGCCCTGGGCCTGCCAAAGGGCCGAACCCTTCGGTGAAGAATCCTGGCCGAGGCGAAAAATATCGGGGTGTGGAGTCTGGATTAGGGCTGTATCAGAATCCCAGAGCTCCTCCGCTAGTTTTTCACCAGGCCGGATACCTGTGAATGTGATTTCAATATCCTTGTGCGGTTCAAGACCCGAAAGCTTAATAAGGTCTTCAGCAAGGTCAAGGATGCGGACAGGTTCGCCCATGTTTAGTACGAAAACTTCGCCGCCGCCCAGCATGGAGGAGGCTTGCAGAACCAGATATACGGCTTCGGGGATGGTCATGAAAAAACGAACCATGTCAGGATGGGTGATGGTGACGGGACCGCCATTTGCAATTTGATTTTTGAAGATCGGAATGATGCTGCCGCGCGAGCCAAGAACATTGCCAAAGCGGACAACAGTGAAGGCACGATTGTTCTGGTTTGCTGCGGCATCGAGAACGATCATTTCGGCAAGACGTTTGGTGGCGCCATAAATGCTTGATGGGCGCACCGCTTTATCAGTTGAGATGAGTACGAACCGTTCAATATTGTATGTGAGCGAGGCTTGCACAAGATTGCGGGTGCCGAGCACATTGTTGGAAATGGCTTCCACAGGATTCGCTTCCATTAAAGGCACGTGTTTGTGAGCAGCGGCATGAAAGACAATCTGCGGCCGGTATTTATTAAAAACCGCATCAAGACGTTGGGGGTTCCGAATATCGGCGATAATGGGTATAAGTTTTAAATTTGGATAATTACTTTTTAGTTCGAGAAGAATTTCAAAAATTGAGTTTTCTCCATGACCGAGCAGGACCAATTCTGCGGGATTGCGGCGCGCGATCTGACGGCTCAGTTCACATCCAATGGAACCGCCGGCGCCTGTAACGAGCACCCGTTTCCCCTCCAGCGCCTGGCCCACTTTTTCGTCATTTACACGGACATGCTCACGGCGTAAAAGGTCGGTGATATCCACTTCACGGAGACGGTTAACACTCACCTTTCCCCCCAGAAGTTCATAGATGCCCGGCATGGTACGCGAGGGAATCCCCTTTTTACGGCAGGCATCATTTACCATGCGAATGATATTCCCGGGGGCGGAGGGAATGGCAATAATCACCTCATCCACCTGTTGGTTTTCGAGAATATTTGAAAGATTATCGACCTTGCCAATGACAGAAACCCCATAAATCTGGTGGTTCTGTTTGGCGGGGTCGTCATCGAGAAAACCAATTGGAATGAGGTTTAATTGTGAAGGCCTTTGCAACTCACGAACAACAAGTGCACCCGCATCACCCGCGCCAATGATGAGGGTCCGTTTTCCTTTTCCGGTGCGCTGCGAGTTGGATTGCTCCGCAAGAATTCGCAAGGCAAATCTTGAACCGCCGATGAGAACAAGGGAGAGTAACCAGTCAATGCCAAGGGCAGAACGCGGCATCCCCGGATGGAGGATCCCCGAAGAAATCAGCACAAGCATGACACCCGAGGTCAATACGGAAGCGGATGTGACGGCAACGGTGATAAGCCTCAACTCACTCGTGCTTGCGTAGACCCACAGACGGCGATATAAACCAAAAATATAGTAAACCGGGACTTTTATTACAAGTGCCGTGACAGACATCATCAACGCGGCAGGAAAATAAAATGGGAGCTGGCTAACATCCAACCGTAATGCAAAACTCCCCAGCACCGAAACAATGATGAGGGCGAGGTCTCCTATTAAGACGAAACGGTTGCGGACGTGATGACGGGATGAGGACATAGGGAAAGATGAAGTCGAAAAAAGTGAGAAGTAAAGTGGTACTAGCCTCTTTACCTCCCGACTTATATATTAAACAAACCCACGCATCTCTTCAACAGATTCTTTTATACCGTCGGCAAGGGTGATCTGAGGTCGAAATTCCAGGATATTCATGGCTTTGCTGGGCGTGCCGATCGAGCGATAAATATCTCCCGCGCGCGGTTCGGCGTGAATATGCCTGGGAACGTTCGGGAATATCTTATACAGAACATCAAGGAGGTCCAGCAGACGGGTTTCGATACCCGTACAAACGTTGAAGATCTGCCCAGGCGCGGCGGGATGACGCGCGGCGAGCAGGTTGGCTTGCACCACGTCGCGAACATTGATCAGGTCACGGCTTTGCCCGCCGTCGCCGAAGATGGTGATGGGCTTGTTATCCAGCATACGGCGAATGAAGATCGGCACAGCAGCGGCGTACATCGAATCGGGCCGCTGGCGGGGACCATAGACATTGAAATATCGAAGGGCGGCAACTTCAAATCCAAATGAACGGGAATAAAGTTCAGCGTACAATTCATCCACGCGTTTTGACACAGCGTAAGGGGATAATTGTTTGAGCGGCGTATCCTCCACGAGCGGCATGGCGTTTGAGTCACCGTATACAGCGGCGCTGGAGGCAATAACAGCACGCTTGACGCCTGACTTGCGGGCAGCTTCAAATAAAATGGAAGTACCCGTGATGTTCACATCGAAACATTCCTGCGGTTTTTCCATTGATTCGGGAACGGAGACAAAGGCCGCTTGATGAAAGATAATATCCACGCCGCGCACAGCTTCGGCGACGCGGGAGGCATCACGCAAGTCACCTACAATAATTTCGACATCAAGTCCTTTCAAGTTCTCGCGCTTGCCAGATGAGAAGTTGTCAAGAATGCGGACTTCAGCACCTTGAATGAGCAGGGCGCGTGCAATATGTGAACCGATGAAACCTGCTCCCCCGGTAATGAGATATTTCATTTAATATATTCTCCAATAGCGTCAAATGCGGAGTATGATCCGGAAATAGAACATCCGAACTCCCAAAGTTCATCTACCTGTTCTACGCAAGACCGTGCCAATGGTCCGTAAAACAATGGTGAAATCCATATTCAGTGTGCGGTGCTTGATGTAATATAAATCATACTCAAGTTTGACAACCGTCTCTTTTACAGTTGCCACATAGCCGTAATTGATCTGCGCCCAGCCGGTCAGGCCGGGTTTAACTAACAAGCGCGCACGGTAAAAGGGAATTTGCTTTTGATACTGTGCCACCAGTTCCGGTCGTTCCGCTCGCGGGCCGACAAGACTCATTTCACCTGTCAGAACGCTGATAAACTGCGGCATTTCATCCAGGCGGGTACGGCGCAAAAAATCTCCGACGCGTGTTACCCGCGGATCATTCTCTGTGGCAAGTTTCGCCTCGCCATCTTCCTCCGCATTTTGTTTCATCGAACGGAATTTGAAGATCTTGAATATTCGCCCGCCCTTCCCCAGGCGCTCCTGTGAATAAAAAACGGGAAATCCGCTCTCAATGACAATGGCCAGTGCAGAGAATGGGAAAACCACCAGGAATATCATAACGCCAACCAGCCCGCCGATCATATCCATAAAGCGCTTGAACAATTCATACATACCGCTTACACGCAACTGATCTACAAACGAGCGGATCACCCAATCCGATTCAAGATGCTCCACGGGAACACGCTGGGTCAACTCTTCATACATGATAGGCATGCGCGCGATTTCGACGCCCTTTTCCTGCGCATCCAAAATAGTCTGAAAGGTCCCGCCTTTGATCTCCCCGCTGATGGCAACGACAATATCCGAGACATGGTAATCTTCAACAATATCAAGTAATTTATTACTGTCCCCCAATACAGCAAAGCCATGATAAGCCTTACCCTGCTTCCTTAAGTCGTCATCAATAAATCCGATCAACAAAAAAGGTGGTGGATTGATCTTGCGATAAATATCCGCAAGCGAATGGCCCGCCTTGCCCGCACCGACAATGATCACGCGGCGCATGAGTCCCGAGGAGGTATATAGCCGAATATAGATGCCGCGCCAGACCAAAGTTAATACCAAAGCAAGGACAAGAAACGCGCCAATACCAATACGCGGAAGAGAGTTTGGATCCTGATTGACGGTGAAGATCAGGGAATATACAAAAATACCCAAAATCGGGGCAGCCGCAATTGAACTCAGGGTCTTTCTCCAGTTTGAAGCTGTGTGAATCTCATATGAATCCACCAATAACAGGAGCCAAACCAAGGGAAGAAGATAAAACCAGAACGGGGTCTTAAGGTCAATAATGGCAGTGGCAACGCGCTCAGCCCGATCAGCACTAAACCCCCTCTCGATCAAACGATCAATCTCACGAGCAAGGGAAAACTGATACCAAACATACAACGCAATAAACATCGCGCCCACTGAAGCGATCAGATCGCCCAGCAATAAAATAAAGCGTTGTTCACTCGGTCTTAGTCGTAATGAAGGTCTGTAAATATCAGCCATGTTTGATAAAAGGGTGTGAAATGGCGCTCCATAAAAACCCCGAGCCCCATGCAAAATGCATGGTCGAGATCGCAAGCAGCAATCCAACCAGAAGTGATCCTGTATTTTTTTCAAATGAGAGCTTTAACCCGGCCATGGTCAGAACAAAAAAATAACCAAATAACTGGGCGGCAAGAAGGTAGCGCGGAAAGACTCCAAACAAGGATAACACAATAAGTACAAATAATATTAACATAAACAGCGGAGGCAAAGCCTGCCGCCATCGCAATGTATTCGGGTAACGCTTAAGCATTTTTAATTTCCAATAGCCATAGCGCCAATATTGTGCCGCCAGTTTCCCGAGAGTACTCCGCGAAAAATACACTGAACGGATCGAAGGATCAAGCCAGACCGTTCCACCTGATTGGCGCACACGGGTATTGAATTCATAATCTTCATTTGCCAAAAGCGATTCGTCGAACACTCCAATTTTATCAATTAAGGTGCGTCGAAACGAACCAAAGGGTACTGTGTCCACTGCGCCCGCGCTGGCATTCAATCGATACATGGCATCACCCACGCCCAGGGGATGTGCCGCGGCAAACGAAATAGACTTCGCGATCCATGTATCTGCCCCCGGGCAGATCTCCCAGATACCACCCACGTTATCGCCCTTGCCTGATTGATGCGCCTTGACGCAGCATTCAACATACTCCGGGATCGGCACGGAATGGGCATCAAGGCGAATAATGATCTCTCCCTTCGACTCACGAATGGCTCTATTAAGTCCTGAAGGAATTGTCTTAATAAAATTATCTACTATGCGCAATGCTAGATCGGGGTGGTCCTTTTGGAATGAGGCAACCACATCACGTGTACCATCTGTAGATATTCCATCGGAAATAATCAATTCCATCAGCGCGCGCGGATACGTCTGCGCGAAAACAGCATCAAGCAAGTGACGGATGGTTTTTTCTTCGTTATAACAAGGAACGATAATGGATATGGATGGATTCATGCGAAGTGAAATGGCTCACGCTGGCTGCGAAATCAACTTTTCAATTGTATTCGTATTTACCTGTTTATGGACCAACCTATTTACCGCTCAATGGCAAAAGCACATCAAAGGTTGTCCCCTCACCCAACCCGGTGCGGACGCCAATTTTACCACCATGCGCCTGCACTATCTCGTGCACGATTGCCAGCCCAAGCCCTGCGCCATGTTTCAAGCCGCCCATGCGGGAAGAATCCGCCTGGTAAAAACGTTCAAAGATGTGTGCCAGCGATTCCGGGGGAATCCCCTCGCCTGTATCCGAGATGGAAATAAGCATCTCTTTTCCAGAGTCAATTTGCCTCCGAATGGACTTGTCACCCAAAATCTCTGCGCAAATGGTGATTACGCCCCCGCTGGGAGTATATTTCAACGCGTTATCCACCAGGTTGGTAAATACTTGCGCAAGGCGGTCCCCATCGGCTGATAGCACTGGAAGATCTGCAGCAATTTCCACCTTAATGTCCACGCCAGCCTTTTGCGATTGAGGTGTGAATTTTTCACGGATCGAATTCAGCAATGCACGCATATCCACAGCTGACATGATCATGTCAGCTGTACCCGCATCAAGTTTGGCAAGGTCCAGTAAATCCAATACCATGCGGTGCATCCGCCCCGATTCATCGTAGATCACCTGCGCGGCCTGCTGGCGGGCTTCGTCTGTATCTGCCGTACCATCCAAAATAGCCTGGGCGAATCCCTGTACAGATGTGAGCGGCGTTTTCAATTCATGCGAGACATTGGCAACAAAATCACGTTGTGATTTTTGACTCGCCTGCGTACGCGCAGTCATCGAATTGAAAGCGCGTGTCAATTCCTGCACTTCTTGCGGACCGTGCGATTCTACAGGTTTTATCTCAACGGAAGGAACTGCTCGCGCCGCTACAACAACCTCCTGCAAGGGATCGGCGATCCAGCGAGCAAAGAAAAATGCGACCGCCAGCGAAAGGAGTAGGGCAATCAATCCGCTTTGTATAATGAGAGGAAGAAAATCATCTTTAAACAGATTCACAGGGGTAAAGCGCGGACGCGGCGACGCAACTACCAGGTATGTATTATCCGGCAGTCTTTCCATTACGTACAACCAAGCCACACTATTTTGATCTCGAACCAGCGGAACAATGCGTGCTAAAACCTTTTTGGTTGGAAATGGCAGGGGAACTTCGGTTCCGGAGGATGTGTCCCAGACCAGCTGTTTTTCAGTTGAATACAATAAAATCCGCACGCTAAAAACAAGTGCAGCCCGCTTCGCCGATATAGAAATGGACTGTGCTTGCGGAAGGCTTTCGCGCTCCATCAAAACCGTCTGGACGGCTTTCATTTTTTCAGTTGTCTGACGATACAAAATGGGATTGCGCAGGAAAGAAACGAACAGGATCACCGCCACGAGGCTTAATGCAGTGACAATTAGAAAAGCATAACTTAACCAGAGGCGTGAGCGAAGGGAGGAAAACATAAGAAAACTTTACCATTTGCCTGGATCAATCCAAACTTTAAGGTGGATTCCTTTTTCAGGGAAAACACGCTCCTCTCTTAATGACATCATGTAATTAATTTATACCCTACACCTGTTATAGTTTCAATTTTCACAGTTGATCCTTCGATCTTTTTTCTCAAATGCGCGATGTGAACATCCACTGTCCTGGTCTGACCGTAAAAGTCGAAGCCCCAGGCGAGCTGCAACAACTGTTCGCGGCTAAAGACACGCCCAGGCTGTTCAGCTAGTGTGAATAATAGATCAAATTCCTGTGTCCGCAGATCGAGGATTCGCGAAGCTACACTTGCCTCGCGGGAAATGGGATCAACTGTCAGGTCGCCACGATGAATTGGTTTGCCATTCGCCTGGTTTTTGCCGTCGCTTCGGCGCAGAATCGCCTTGACACGGGCTATCAACTCACGCGGATTAAATGGTTTGGTCAGGTAATCATCTGCGCCAAGTTCGAGGCCTAGAATTTTATCAATATCCTCGTCACGTGCTGTCAGCATAATGATGGGAGTCTGGTCACCACTGGCACGGATTTGGCGGCAAACTTCAAAACCGTCCAGTTTGGGGAGCATTACATCCAACACGATCAGCGCAGGATGATATTTCGCATCGCGAACCGCATCCAGTGCCGCTTGGCCATCGCCAATTTCCTGTACACGAAAACCTTCCCGCTCAAAATACATGCGCGAGAGTTGGAGTATGGATGGTTCGTCGTCAACCAGCAGGATCAATTCAGAGGTCATGATAGGTGAAAAAGGAAGCCGCCCCGGGTTCGGTTAGAGAGATACTAATACGGCTATAATCGAACCCGGGGCAAATATTTTTAGGGTTGGAAATTACCCAACCAATGCAATAACCTCGATCTCAACCAACCCGCCCTTGGGCAGACCTGCAACAGCAACGGTGCTGCGGGCGGGCGGATTAACTGCAAAAAACTCACCATAGACAGGATTCACCTTTGGAAAGTCCGCCATATCTTTGAGAAAGATAGTGGTTTTAACCACCTGCCCCAAACTGGAGCCTGCAGCTTCAAGCACATTTTTCAAATTGGTGAGCGACTGGCGAGTCTGCTCCTCCACTCCGCCCGGGACAAATTCGCCAGTGGCAGGATCAAGCCCAAGTTGACCGGCAGAAAAGATCATCGTATCGGTACGAATGGCTTGCGAATAAGGACCAATCGCCTTGGGAGCTTTTTCGGTATGAACGGTCTCTCTTTTCATGATTACCTCTTTGGTTTTTTTGGATTTATTTCGCACTTCGATCAAGCTGAACCGGCACCGCAAGGCTTGATCAATTTACCGTCTATCACGTGAACCTAAATTTAAGCCGCCTCCTGCTCCGCCTTACGCATCGACTGGAATGACGCGATTGCCACTTCAAGCATGGACTGGTCGGGCATGCGGGTGGTAAGGTGCTGCAAGGCCAAATTTGGCTTGATCAAAAATCGAACGACCGGGTTGTCCAAATGATTCGCCGTCCAGCGCATGTATTCAAGAGCCACGCCGGCCAGAATCGGGATGAATAATATTCGCGTGGCTAACCGCCAAAAAATCGACATGGGTCCCAGCAAGGTAAAAACCAAAATGGAAAGCAAAACCAGGGTAAGCAGGAATGCCGTTCCACAGCGCGCATGTTCAATGGGGAATTTCGATACCAGCTCGGGGGTTAACTCGACGCCGGCTTCAAAAGCGTTGATGGTTTTATGCTCTGCGCCATGATACATGAAAAGGCGCTTCACATCCTGCATAAAACTGATCGCCCAAATATAACCAACAAGGAAGAGCAGGCGAAGGAAACCTTCAGCCAAATTATTCTGCCATGAACTCCAGCCAAGATAATGCTCAGCGAGTCCGCCAATCCCGGCGGGAAGCAAAAAGAAGAGACCAATGCCCAGGGAGAGTGATAAGCCCAGGGTTAAGTAAAGTGCGGGACCTTCGAGTTTTTCATCCTCACCCGTTTGCGTATTTGCAGAAATTGTCAGTGCCCTCATACCCAATCCAAGTGCGTCCCATAAAAGAATAGAACCGCGCAAAAACGGGATTTTTGTGATGCCCGAACGATATACTTTCGCCAGCTTTTCCGTGTGGATCGCGATCGTTCCATCCGGGGCGCGCATGGCTATGGCAAATGCCTTCTGCCCGCGCATCATCACGCCTTCAATAACTGCCTGCCCGCCGTATGTGATAATTCGATCTTCCATTTATCTATAAATCCTTTCGGCATGGCGCCTCATGGGTGTGTAACAAGCGCACCCATGAGGTGTCATGGCGCTATTTCATGTTGAAAAAGAAGTGTATGAACGCATCCATGTTCTTATACCAGGTTGGCAGGTGCATCCGCTCATTGGGCGAGTGAACATTGTCATCGGGCAGCCCTCCGCCCACGAGGCCTGATTCCACGCCGCAGATATTTTGCAGCATGGCAACCACACCTATCGAACCGCCTTCACGACGATACAAAGGCGGCTTGCCCCATACAGTCTCCATTGCCGCCGCCAGGGCACGTACGCCATGGGTATTAAGATCAGTGACCGCCCATGGACTGTCATGCAGGGGTTTCACTTCCCAGGTGATGGTCTTTGGCGCATTTTCTTCCAGGTATTTCACCAACTGCTTATGAACTTCAACAGGGTCCTGGTCAGGTACAAGACGGCAGGAAACTTTTGCCATTGCCTTAGCTGGTAAAACCGTTTTCGATCCGGGTCCTGTCCAGCCTGAAAGCAGGCCATTGACTTCAAGTGTTGGCCGCGAGCCTGTCCGCAACGCGGGTGTGTATTCTTTTTCACCCCACAAGGCAGGCACGCCAGTTTGCTCCAAATAACTCTCTGCAGTTGTGGGAAGTTTTGCGGTCGCCAAACGTTCCTGGTCAGTGACGGGACGTACGGAATCATAGAATCCGGGAAGGGTTACCGTGCCATTCTCATCGTGCATGCCGGCGATCAATTCTGCCAATGCCTGGGCAGGGTTGTGGACCGTGCCGCCAAATAAACCGGAATGCAAATCCCGCGGCGGACCGTAGACATGCAATTCAAAATAGGCAAGTCCGCGCAAACCAAATGTGATGGTGGGATCGTCAGCTGAGATCGCGCCTGCATCCGGGTTTAAACAAAAATCGGCTTTGAACAAATCCTTATTTCGGGGCAAAAACGTGCCCATGTTTTGTGAGCCGATCTCCTCTTCGCCTTCCAACATGAATTTTAAGTTTATTGGAAAGTCGCCGTCTTGCATGATGGACTCAACAGCATTAAATGTCGCCATCATCTGCCCCTTCATATCGGAGGACCCCCGCGCAAAAAGATAGTCGCCTTTAATGGTTGCCTCAAAAGGGGCTGTTTCCCACAACTCTATCGGGTCAATCGGCTGCACATCGTAATGGCCATAAATTAATACTGTCGGCGCGCCGGGTTTCTTCAACCAATCGCCATAGACCACGGGATGCCCGCCTGTCGGCATGAGCTTTACATTTTCGATGCCGATCTTGCGTAAATGCTCCGCCGCCCATTCTGCGGCCTTTTCAACCTGTGGCTTGTAATCATTATCTGTTGAAATCGATTCAATCTTAATGAATTCAGATAATTCATTTTTAAAACGCTGGTGATTTTTGTGAGCATACTCGATCGCGCTTTTTGAGTCAGACATGGTTTACTCCTTTAAATTCCCATATAAAAACCAAAATGATTCATATGGAAAATTCGGTGCACATTCCTCTTCCCAAATGAACCTTCCTTCCTTGATAACACTTCTTAGAAATTCATCTGTATCGTCGTCAATTTTTCCCAGCAGCCTTAACATGGTGCGATAGCGGACATTTTGGGAATAAAGATGAGCCTCAGATTTTGGATCTTCGCGATACTCAGCCAGATAATTAGCCCACAACTCGCTTCGTGCCTTAATCTCACGGTTGGTCTTTGCATCCCAAGCCGCCTGCCACTTAAGATGAACCCTCTCGATCTGCTCTTCAAATTTTGAGGCTTGTCTTCCCAACCGCGCAGCAGACAAAAGAACCCCGCCCAGTGTCAATTGCGGGAGTTCCATAGTGAGGGGATAATATAACTCCTTGGAAAGCAGGTAATTCTCCAATTGAGGAACGCCTGCAGAAAGGTAACGGCTGTCTTTTTGAGTGGACATTTACAAAACTCAGGGCGGGATGAACTTGTTCCGCCCTTGCAAATTATTTACGGCGAGACCGTAGGCACAGGAGTTTTCTCAAGCGCGCGTCGGGTGACAAGATACCATTCCGGGAGCAACGCAATACGGTCGCTGACATCATACATTGGCGCAACCTGCACCCCTTGTACCTGGGTATCCACACCATAGGAAAAAACCGGGTAATACAACGGCAGGGAAGGCAGGTCTTTTGCAAAAACTACCTGGAAATTACGATACAACCGAGCGCGGGAGTCAAAATCCGCTTCAATGCGGGCTGTTTCCAGATACTCACTGGCTGTACGGTTATCCCATTGTGAATAATTCTGTCCACCGGTAGCTTCTGATTGATGCCAAAAAAGATATGGATCAGGGTCAGGTGTGCGCATGGTGTTCAAGTCAGCAAGCGCAGCCTGATAATTCCGCGGTGTGAGATAGTCATTCACAATTGAATCGTAGCCCACAGATTGCAGATCCACTTTTACGCCAATTAACGCCCAATCCGCCTGTATGGACTGTGCGATCCGCGTGTGGATATCATCGTTGGGGTGAACCAGTGAAAAGGTCAGGAATTGGCCATCCTTTGCGCGCACATCCCCGCCTCCAGCGGGGATCACAAATCCTTCATCCTTCAACAAGGTCGCCGCGGCATCAGGATCGTAATCAAAGTGTTCGATCTGATCATAGTACGCCCATGACCCCGGCAGAATGGGACCATCTGCAACAATGGCTTGCCCGTGCATGATGCGCGAGATTATGAGATTGCGATTGATCCCCAAAAGGAGCGCATGTCGAATTTTCTCATTTTGCAGAAACGGCACGGTGGGGTTATTAAGATTTAGGAATACCAACCCCATTTGAGGCAGACGGCTGGTGTGAATTGCAAGGGTGGACTCCATGAGGGCGGAGTCCAGAATATCGTTTGTGACCTGGCTGATGCCAAGCACTTCACCCTGTTGATATGCGTCAAAAGCTGCAGCTGCATTTGGGTAAAAACGGAAAACGACCTGCTCGATATAAGGCCTGGATAAATAGTAATTTTCGTTGGCACTCAGTGAAACGCCACTGATCTGCCCGCCGCTGGTCATTAAGGACTCAAATTTATACGGCCCGGTACCTACAGGTTTTAAGTTGAACTCAGCGCTTGCAAGTTGATCGGCGGGTACCGACTCCAGCAGGTGCTTCGGTAAAACGCCGAAGGTGACGTAATCCAAAAACGGCGCGAAAGGCTCGGGCAATTTGAATTGGAAGGTTTTTTCGTCAAATTTTTTGATCTCGATTTGAGACCACAGATCCTTTATATCCTGGGGAAAGAGCGAGCCGCTGCTTTTGATCATCTCAATGGTAAAAATCACATCGTCCGATGTGACTGACTCACCATCATGCCAGACTGCGTTGGGTCTGATTGAGAAATTGTACAGTATGCCATCAGAAGAGGTTCCCCATGATTCAGCCAGGTCTGGCTGCGGCAAGCCATGTGAATCAAAACGGATCAACCCGCTAAAGATCAGCCGGTTGATGTCACGATCGGCGGGGTTATTCCAATCCAACAGGGGATTAAGCCGCCCCATGGAACCGACCAGCGCTTCGGTATAAATCCCGCCTGGCGCGGCTTCGGGTAAAAAGGGGGTGCTTATTGGTTGTTGGCTGAGCAACAGCAAAGCAACGATCACAATGGTGACCGTGACAACCAAGATCTGCCAGCGTAATTTTTTCATAGTTTGTCTGGGAAATAAAGAAAGGCCGCCGCCGCCCTCAAATGAGGGCAATGACCCGGCGGCCCTTAATAGGCGTGCGACTCTTAGCTTCCGATGATGATAACAGAAAAGACAAGGGCAAAAAAGATCACAGCCAATGCGATCGTTATCCAAAAGAGGATGCGTTCAATGCCACGACGGGCGGTAAATACACCGCCAGTATCCGCGCCAGTGAGACCGACCAATCCTGCGCCTTTGCT
>CAYLOW010000045.1:0-18498 GCA_964385315.1 uncultured Anaerolinea sp. | reverse complement strand
ACCAGTTTCACATGGTCATCGCCGGCGACTCTTTTATGGCAATCCAGACAGAAGCCCATATTGAACACCTGCGGATTTTCCGCGACGGTCATCTTGGACATATCACCATGGCAGTTTTCACAATTCTGCCCTGCCGCAATATGCGCTCGATGGTTGAATTGAACGAAGTCAGGCACCTGCGCAACAGGAACCCATTCCAACGGCTTTCTGCTGATGACAGCCTGTTTCAAAGGTGCCAGCAGCACACTGGTTTCTGTTTTGGCGATCTGATTGTGACAACCCCAGCACTTTGCCTGCGCCGGGATACCCGCGGCCGGCCCCTTTGCCGCACCCGGATGGCAATACAAACACTGAATGCCAAACGCAATATGGGTCTTATGGGGAAACTGAACAGGTTGTTCGGGAGACTGCTGGGTGAGGGAAATGCCATACGCGGCAAAACTAAATACCGCCAGCAAAACAATTCCCACCGCAATCAGACCAAGTGGCTGTATCAGCCAGTCAAAAAGTCTTTTGATCATGGATGCTCCTGAAATAAACTTTTAAGCGCAACGCCGCCAGGCAAGGGGCGGCAAAGGCTGAATTCATTGAAAACGCTGAACCCCGCCAGCAAATAATTTGCAGCATTATACATCGAAAGTGTAAAAAAATACATATAAGGGTTAATTTGTCAACAAAGGAAAATATAAATTATAAAGCCCGGCACACGTCATGATACAATACCCACATTAACCCAATGAAGACAGCATATATTTTTGGAATCGTACTTGTATTCATGACGCTTGTTTTTGTACTTACCTCTGCCAACTTTAATCAAGTGGAGGTATCTGCCAAAAACCTGAATACGACTTCGCTCTCCATGAAAATCGTCACCCCCACCCCACCCGCGCAAGAGGTTTCCCAAGTGGGTTCAACGGACGGCATTGTGATCATGGGCGTCGTTCTTGTGGTCATTGTCACTGTACCCGTCCTGTTTCGCAGGAAGAAAAAACCAGCAGGCCAAGCACCCGGGCATGATAAAAAATAAAGTGCAAAAGTCCGGCTTTTGCACTCCTGTGTCACAACGAAATTAATCCCAGTTCGATCCCGCGTTTGACCGCCTCTGTGCGGCTTGATATCCCCAATTTCGCGTATAAAGATGACAGGTGAAATTTCACCGTGTGTTCGCTGATGCCAAGCGCAAGCGCGATCTGTTTATTTGCCAATCCCTGTGCCATCAGCTGGATGACCTCCATTTCCCGCACAGTTAACTGTTCAACGGGCGCATCCCCGCTGGAAAATTCCCGAAGCCCTGACAGGCGGATCAAATCACCGACCAGGACCGGCGCCCCCACCCAAAGCCCTTCCCCCAACGCGCGGACCGCGGCTGCCAATTCATCTCCGGTTGCCTCTGTTGAAAGCACGCCCCACGCGGGCGCAGTTGAATTCAACAGCGGGCGCACAGATCGCACATCATCTGTTAACCACAGGATCGCGAAGGGGAATCTAATCCCCGACAAGCGCGCAGAAGAGACCGGTGCAGCCACTGCCACATCGGTCTCCTTTTCATTCACGCCATCAAAGTCTGCAGTCTCAGCAGCCACATGGATGCCGGACTGCCTGCCAAGTAATTCTCGCAATCCTATCCGCAGCGCCGGGTTGGGCGAGACGATCGTGACACGGATCAATGGACCTCTTTATCTCTTATCTTTCTCCAATTTCAACTTTGATGGATTCCAATTTTCCACCGCGTAGAATATCGATCGGGACGGGTTTTCCAACCACATCCGGACCGAGGTTGACGAACAGGTCATCCTGATGGGCAACAGGTTCGCCTGCCACCCCCACAAGGATATCACCAACCATCAAGCCGCCTTTGCCGGCGGGGCTGTCCGCCTCGAGACCGACGAGCAAAAGCCCGTTGTCCTGTTCGCGTTTCAACGCCTTCCTTGCATCGGCAGGAAGCTCCACGACCTGACTGCGAATGCCAAGATAACCGCGCTTGACCTTGCCATGCCTGGCGAGAGTTTCCGCGATCATCCATGCGACATCGGCCGGGATCGTGACCGCGCCGCCATGCCCAAAGCCTGAAGTGTTGATGCCAAAGATCATGCCATCGCCATTCACCAAAGGGCCGCCGGAGAAACCAGGGTATGAAACGACATCCGTTTTGATGTAGCGTTCCAGCAGGGTACCACGCCCGGTGCGGACAGGGCCGCCGATGGAATTAATGGTACCAAAACTGGATTCAATTCCCTGAACAGACGGTCTGCCGATCGCGAGCACAAATTGGCCAACGCGCGCGGCGGTCTTCGAGACTTCAGCGGGAACGGCAGCAACGGTATCCAATTTCAGTACAGCCAGATCCGTCCCGGGGTCACGCCCGGCAATGCGGGCCGGGACCTCCGTCCCATCACCCAGGATCACTTTAATATCTTCTTCGCGTTCGATAACATGATCCGCAGTCAGGATCAAATCCCCGGCAAAAGCAATTCCACTGGCAGGGAATTTTCGGCGCGCATCCACCAGCACCGTGGATTTTCCAGCCCGTTCGGCAGCATCTGCCATCGCATCAGAAAGTTCAACAAATAAATTTTTACTCATGGTGTATCTCCTTGCGCATCAGTATAGCCAACACGCAGTCAGAGTGTATCGCCTAAAGGGATGGCTTGAACCTGGAAAAACGGCTAGGTGGGAGAGAAGGTTGATGGGATCTCCGCTTTTGACAGTTCATCATGATCAGGCAATATGGATTCAGCATTGCGCGTGGATGAATTGAGGTAACCCGCCACACCGGCGATAATTCCGCCAAAGCAGCTAATGAAGATCAGCAGGGCCATCCCCGCTCCAGGCCCGACAGGGACAAGCCAGCCAAACAAGGAAGAAAGCCCGCTCGGGACACGCATCGCGGGTTCGAACACATAATCTCCCAACAATCCGGCAATCAACGGGGAAATGGGATTTGTGATCCAGGCGATCATCAGGCGGGCGGAGAAAACCCGCCCCTGCAAATCAGGCGGGACTTTAGACTGCCAGATCGCCTGATTCGAACCATCCACCAACGGGCCAAATAAGGAGGTTAACGCGCCTGCGGCGATCCAAAGCGGGAGCCATGCCCCGACTCCCATCATAGAGAAGAAGAAACTTGAGAGGATCCAGCCAGCCAGCACGCCATGCACACGCCGCTTGAAGCCTCCCCAAAGACTCATGACGATGCCGCCCGCCACACCGCCGACTGCCCCGGCGGAAAGAACCCATCCCAGGCTGACACTGTCATTGCCCGTCCGAAGCAGTACCATCGGCGAAAGCGCCGTGAAAGCAACCCCGGTGCAAAGGTTCCCGAAGAAAAAAACCAGCTGCAAACCCAGCAAACTGGGACGCGCAAAGATGTAACGAAAACCAAAAGCGGCTTCCTGCAAAATATGACCCTGCGCCTGCACGCCTTCCTCTGAACGCGGCGGTTGTGGAATATAAACGAAGGTTAAAACGAGGATCGCCAAAAGGAATGTCACCACATCCAGCGACAGGATGCCCGTCAAGCCGATCAGCGGCAAAAGCCCGCCTGCCAGCATTGGGGCAAGGACACCCGGTCCCATTTGCACCAATGACATCATGCCATTGGCGCGCCCGTATTGTTCCTTGGGCAGCATAGTGCTGATCGTCGCGGAAAACGCAGGCCACTGAAATGCATTCCCAAGCCCCTGAAAAACAGCGGCCGCATATAAATGCCAGACCTCAAGCATGCCATGGGCCTGCAGGTAAAGGACGGCGATCGTTGCAAGACCCGCAGCGAGATCACTGACCATCATCATCAGCTTGCGGTTATGACGATCCACCATCACACCGGCAAACGGGGTAATGATCAAATAGGGTGTGATGAAAAACACGTTCACCAGGCCCAGGGCGGTGGCGCTCCCGGTTTTCTCAAAGACCCAGATCGTCAGCGCAAATGTGCTCATACTCGTGGCAAGCACCGAGACGATCTGTCCCAGCCAGACCAATGAAAAACCGAACATGCCCGAAGGGCGGGAAGGTTTGTTTAGCATGACGATGTCTTTAAGCCAAAAATAACATAACCGCTAAAAACAAACAACCCTTCGCGCGAAGGGTTTGGGCGGCAGGGGTCACTTCACACGGTTGAACCTGCTTAAATCTGACCCAAGGGTATTTCTACAACCGGAAATTTGGCAGGCGAAATTCAAATGGGATCATGACGTCTCTACAGCATAAATTTCGGTCAGTATCTTTTTGCGGTTCTCTTCAATATTCATAATGACCGGTATAAAGAGACCGGCCAACGCCATGATGATACACGCCAGTCCGCCGATCATATACCAGGTGCGGACACCGAGCCAATCGGATACCGGGCCAGCCACCAACAGGCTGAGCGGCTGCATTGCCGACGCTCCCGCGCCGAGCAGTGAAAAGACCCGGCCCTGCATATCTGGGTCAACTGCCGACTGCATAATGGCATTCAATGGACCGTTTGCCATGACTTGCATAAACCCGAGCAGGAAGATGCCGCCCAGCGCAGCATAAAACAAATGAGCGGGCAGCAGACCGAAGATTAGGACTCCGATCCCCATACCGATTACGCCAAACATGCTTGTCACGATCCGTTTCTTGAATCCGCCCCATGCGCCGAGCACAGCCCCGCCAGCGATGATCCCAATTCCAAATAATGAGTCGACCAATCCCAACTGCAGCACATTGCCATGATATTCCCGGGTAACCACGAGAGGCAGCAGCGAAAAAGCCGGCACGACCATGAAATTGATGGCCATGGCGATCAGCGTAACGCCCATCAACCCGGGCCACGCGGCCATATAGGTCCAGCCTTCGCGCAGATCCTGCGTGTAACTGGTTTTAACGGCTGTCCCATTGGCTTGTGCCACCTGGCGCGGTGGTTGGGGGATCCGGATGAAAGCCAGGATGGATACGGCAATGATCGCCGTCCCCACATCAATTGCCAGAACACCCTGGATGGGTAATAACCCGATCAGCAACGCGCCCAACGGGGGTGAAATAATGTTGAGTATTCCATTCAAGGTCTGGTTTAAACCGGCGATACGCGCGAGATAAGCCTCGGGAACCATTAAAGAGATAGAAGCTGATTCAGCCGGAGAGTGAAAAGCGCCGCCTGCCGAGCGGACAAAAAGAATGATGTACACAGCCCAAATGTTTTCGAGTCCGGCTGCAAATAATAATATCAAAACCAGTGTGGCAATGGCAATACCACTGTCTGCAGCCAGCATGACAATTTTGCGATTCCAGCGATCCACCAATGCCCCGGCAAATGGCGCCAGCAGGATCTGCGGCAAAATTGCGATCAGGGAAGCTGTCGCAAGGACTGTGGCTGACCCGGTTGTCTTTGTCATCCACCACACCAAGGCAAACTGAACCAGGCTGCTGCCAACCAACGAAACGGCCTGCCCAGCCCACATGGTGAAAAAGCGCAGAGCCCATTTTTCAGGGACCGAAGGCATATTGGTTGTGTTTTCCATGGTTTTTTTCCCGCGCCGGATATTCAAACTAAAGGGAAGGATAAATTACCGGGACGACCCACGGAACAATAGATCCATGCCGCACCCGCCCTGCCCTAAAAATTTATTCCACATAGATCTCCACGTGTTCCCCGTCTTCCTCATCCACCACATCGATGATCTTTCCCGTCACGCCCATACGAAGCGCATCCATCACATTCGACATATCCACGCCTTCCACTTCGGGAGCGAAATGCGCGCCGATCTTCATGCCGGCATCGACCAGCGCCAACGGAATTTGCACCGACGCCTTCGAGCGGCCCGTGCGCACATCGGTCACGCGGATCCGCAGCCAGCGAGCCGACCCGGCTGCACCCGGGGAACGCGGTGAAGTTGACATCCCTTTGCGCGAATCGCTTAATGCCGCGAGCAACTTGGACCCTTCATCTGCGCTGATCTTGCCCTCTTCGATCATCTTTAAAATCTTCATTCGTTCTTCGCTGTTTGCCATGTCACACCTCTTATCCTATGTATACCTGCACGCGCTCGCCGCCGTCATCATCCGCGTGAATGATCAACGGTTCTGTCACAGACTTTGCCATTGAAAGCGCCATCAGCACTTCATCAATGGTCGTCCGCTTCAAGCCTTCGATATGCGAACCGAAATTCTTCAAAAACCACCCCACCAAGCCCAGCGGCAGGGGGAGCGCAATTGTAATGTTTTTCGGCCACTCCGCCTGATACGAACGATCGACATTCACATACAGCCAGCGTGTAGATCTGCCCCCCGCCCCCAGCGCGATCAACAGGATACCAAATAAAAACAGCATGGAAACACAAAAGAACCAGAAATTCAAACCCGCGTGTTGTTGAATGGAAAACATCCACCACGCGCTTAACACGGTGAGAACGACCCCGCCCCAAAGCGGGATCAACGCGAAGATCCTTGCCCGCTCGCGAACCCGGTCAAACTCCGGGGCAGGGATGTTCGCCTCGTGTTCACCCGGCCCCGATCCGGGGTCGATGACCTGTAAATCCTCATCAGCCGGTTCCTCCAGCGAACGCATAAGCGTCGCGGCCTCCTCGGCATTGATCCTGCCATCAGCCACCATCTGCAAAATCTTCCTGCGTTCCTCAGCAGACATCATTCACCTCCTTCAAGCGCAGAAAGCAGTTTGTCGGCATCCTCCGCAGAGATCTTTTTTTCCTGCAGCATCTTCAAGATCATCATGCGCTCTTCTTCCGTGGCTTTCGGCTTGGGAGGCATGGGAACACCTTTCGGGGATAAATCCCAATCCCAGCGGCCCACATTCACTTTTGCGACAGCCCGGCGTCCAACGCGTTCGGTGGCCCGGCGCGCGGCTTCTTCCGCCTGTTTGGTTGCGCGGCGCGTGACCTGTTCCACCTGTCGTGAGATCCGCTCGCCAAACCCGGACCAATCCATGCCGACGCCTGCGAAATTCCCAAAATCTTCGGCGGTATCGCCCGCATCCGACTGGTTGGTCACGCGAATATCACCGCCCGCGTTCAACGTCACAGCGGCTGAGCCATCGCCAAGCATGACCACGCGGCTGGTGGCGTCTTCATCATTCACGACCCCCTTCCATTCAACGTCAATTTCATCGGCATTCAGGGTCAATGTGGCATTGGCTTTGGGCGGCATGACCAGCAGAATATCATCACCGGCATCAACCGAATAAGCATTGCCAGGCTGCGGATTTAGATACAGCACCACGTCCCCGCCCACATGCGCGCTGATATTGCCGCGCACATCACGCAGGGCAAGGTCATCGGCGACCGACTCAAGGGATATATTCCCATCCACTTCACGGATGGATACATCCCCATTGGCGCTTTTGACGGATAAATGCCCTTTCGCGCCGCGCAAGCTAAGGTCGGAGTGGAGCGTGCCGATCGCCACCGAATCCACATCACGAATGGAAAGGTCACCATCGATTTCCTGTACCTCGATCCCGCCCATTACACCGCGGATGGATGCGTCGCCCGCGATCTTCCTGAGGAAAACCGAGGATGCCTTTGGAATGCGCAAGGAGAGGTCATCTTCACATGAAATGCCGACCATCTCACCGTTCTGGTTGAACTGCATCTCATCGTCATCCCCCTTAAGCAGAATATCCCCGCCTTCCCAGCCGACCAGGCTGAGGTCACCGCCGATGCTTTCGATCACAATTTTTGGTGCTTGCCCTGCAGAGATTGTTTTAGACATGGGGTTACTCCTCCTCACCGCGCAATAAACGTGTGGCTTCCTCAGCGCTGATCCTGCCGGCGCTCAGGTCTTCAAGAATGTTGTTGCGTTTGTCCTGTGTGATCTCAACAGGTTCATCCCTGCCAGGCTCATAGCCCAACGCACGGATGACTTCATTTAATCGATTGCGGATGGTTGGATATGAAACCCCAAGTTCCTGCTCGACGCGATTGATCTTGCCTTCGCAGCGCACAAAGGTAAATGTGAACTCCAACTGTTCAGGGGTCAAATTTGAAAACTGACCCGATGCAAATCTCCCCTCAATGGACGTGTCACAGGACGAGCAGTGCAGCCGGGCGACTGTCAATTCAGACTGGCAAATCGGGCAGCGGGTGGGTGCTGGTCGCATAATTATGTTCCTCCAAAGAATTTTAGATTTCCATTTCTCCACGCCCATCCCTCAGCATGGATCAGCGGATTTTATCTACGGCGCCGAAACCTCCGGCATAATTTTCACATCTCCCAGCCGCCTGACCTGGACACGATACAGGGCAAGGAAGGCAAATGTTGCCAATATTCCAACGAAGCCCGCCGCATACCAAAGCAGGTACGGCTTCGGCCCATCCATGATCAAACCCGCAAGATAAGGCCCGACGGCAAAAGGTATTCCCCATGAAAAACCGGAAATTGCCATGTAACGTCCGCGCATTTCTTCGGGTGCAAACGCCGCCACCAAGGCTTGCGAAACAGGCGAGACGACCATTTCGCCGATGGTGATGATCACCATCGCAACGATGAACAGCGCATAGGTCGAGACATATCCATACATCGAGAAGCCGATCACATACAGGAGCGTCCCCGCGGCCATCATCAACATGGGCGGGTATTTCGTGATGCGGCGTGTGATCGGGAACTGCATAAAAACGACCATTGCAGCGTTGATGCTTAGCAACAGTCCATAGCCTGATTCCGGCGTGCCATGTTCATTTCGCAGGTAAACGCCCAAGGCAGTGTTCATATTCATGTAAGTAAAGACCTGCAGCATCACCGCACCGAGGAAGAGCATGAAAGCCGCATCCCGGAACACCAAACCATAACCGGCGAATGAACCCGCCACTGTTTCCTTGGGCGCGTCGGGGTGTGCCTCGGGTTTTGTCTCGGGCAGGAAGATCGCGATCAGGATCACGGTCAGCAGGGAAATCGTCGCATCGGACAGGAACAGCAACAGGTAGGAACGGGACGCCAACAACCCGCCAATGGCAGGCCCGATCACAACGGATAAGTTGAATGCCACACGCAGGATTCCATATCCGTCCGCGCGTTTCTCTTCTGGCAAAATATCCGCGATCATAGCCTGATGCGCGGGACCTGCCACATCCGTTAAAATTCCAACAAAGAGCGCCAGAAAAAAGAAGGTCTGGAAGGTGCCGATCAAGCCCATTGCCACCGTACTAAAGGATGAGGCGATCAATCCAAACATGATGATACCCTTGCGGCCAAAGCGGTCGGTAAGCGCGCCGCCGATGGCGGAGCCAACGAAACTGGAGACCGAGAAAGCCGCAAACAGCACGCCAACCTCGGTCATGCCCACATCAAATTTGCTGGTAATATAAAGCGCAAAGAACGGAAAGAGCAGTGAGCCGCCAATACGATCAATAAAGGTAATGGCGATCACGACCCAAAACGTGCGCGGGTATTCGTGATAAAGTTTGGAAATTTTTTGCCGGACAGTATTGAACATTTTACGCAACCTTATTAGCCAGTTTTGCAGAATGCACCTTTTGCGAAGAATGATAACGACGGGCCAGTTTCTCACCTGCGGAAACCATCAGGTTTCCAAGAAGCGCCAGGTTTTTATCGAGCAGGGTTTTGCCTTTAACAGCCTCTTCCTCCAAACGAATGGCATCCATTTCATCCATGATGCTTTTGCGATGTAGTTCAGATTCAAATTCAGGATACGTGGTCATGGTAACTCCTTTCAGTCACACACTTAAACAACACTTCAAGAAAATCAATTTATTATTCCGATTTCTAATAAAATTATACGCACTTTATAAATTTTGTCAATAGTAAAATCAATAATATCAATATCTTCCTAAGTATTTTTTATTTTTCTCTTGCAAAACCTCAATTTTCACCCCTTTTGGAGGGAAATTTCATGGTCCGTTCAGCATTTTTCACCCCCGGCAAACCCGCGCGTACAGACATCTCCCCCGACCAGTTCCCCCGCCTGCTGCGTGACAAGCGCGGGCTGCTTTGGGTGGACTTCACAGCCGAGTCGCCGGAAACATCCCAACCCATTTTGGAAAGCTTTAATTTTCACCCGCTTGCCATCGCCGATGCGCTGGAACAGACTCACGCGCCAAAAATAGACGACTGGAGTGATTATCTTTACATCGTTTTAAATTACATGCACCTGGTAAAGGAAACCGAGCCATGGGACACGGAGATTGACGAGCTTGATATATTTCTCGGGCGCAACTACGTCATCACGCATCACGATAATGTCATCCCCTCAATGGATGAGGCATGGATGGCAAGCCAGCGCGACCCGCGCTATTCGCAGGACGGCGCAGACCATCTGCTCTACAAGATCATTGACGCCATCGTGACAGACTACATGCCGATCATCGAAAAGATAGACGAGGAAATAGACTTGATCGAAGACCAGGTCTTCGACCGCCCCAGTTCACAAACCCTGGCCAGGCTGTTCACCTTAAAGCGCGCACTACTCTCCATGCGCCGCATCCTGCTCCCCCAGCGCGAAGTGCTCAACAAAATGGCCCGGGATGAATACCAGGTGATCGACCGCAAAGATCGCATCTTCTTTCGTGATATCTACGACCATCTCGTCCGCCTGCACGACGTGAACGAAAGCCTGCGCGACCTGGTGGGAGGCGCGCTCGATACCTATCTCTCTGTCATTAATAACCGCATGAATGAAGTTATGAAGACCCTGACCATCATCACCACCCTCTTTATGCCTTTGACATTCATCACCGGCTTCTTCGGGATGAACTTCTTCGCCGCCGACCCTCCCCAGGCAAGCTGGACCACCCCTGTATTTTTTTACGGAACCCTTGGCTTAATTTCCCTCACCCCGATCCTGATGTACTTCTGGATGCGCCGCCGCACCTGGGTGTAGAATCTTTGGCCGATAAGCATTCAGAATATTTTATTGAATTATTCAACTCCGTAAAAAATACCATACCCCGCCAGATTCGGATCACTTTCCCATTTCCCGCAAATTTGTGCCATTGCGCCAATTTTGGGTAATAGGTCTGTGGAAATAACCACAAATACGCCATCCAGGGTAACGTAATTCAAAGTGTACAGGATCGTCTTGGGAGCATCCAAGTTTACAGCCCAATTAACCATATATGTATCGGCAAGGGAGTGTGAATTCTCCCTGAATGCGCCTGTGTGGAAATTTGGCGCCCAATCGAGAAAAATTTCACCCTGTTTTTTAACATTGATATAGGTCCCTTCATCGACACTAACCAAGATAGGAGTCAACCCTTCTGAACACACGACAGGTTGAATCATCTGCGGCTTGCCTGTCAGCCTAATGAACACAGGCGGAACCAGCAGGACCGGGATCAAGACCAGGATATAGACCAACATGGAAACCGATGCGGGCAGAACGGATTTATCGAGGAATTTATCTGCCAGAGGAATACGTTTGATCCGGCCCAGAATGAGACTCAACCCCAGGGCGGGCAGGGCGGCAAAGACTATAATACTCGCGGCGTATGGCCTCATACGGTATGCATCGGTGGGAGGGAGAAAAGGAACTGAGATCAAGACACCAAGAGAGGCGACCAGAATCAAACTATGGATCGGGTCTCTTCGGTTCCGCAGCCAGGCGAATATCCCGACTACACACAGGATATACATTGCCCAACGTGCCCCGACGATCAACTTCCAGTTTTCACCGCCAATGTATGAGTACATGTTGTACCAGGAATTAGAAAACAGCATTTTCCAGTTGAAGAGAGCGCCCCGCACGGTTTGCATCGGGTTGGCCCGGATCAACTCAAACGCCAACCGGTAAATTTGTCTGGATTGTTCAGGTTCGGAAATTGCCCGCACTTCGGGATGCACCTCAAAAACATGAGCCCATGATTTACCACCGGAAGCAAGTCCGTACAGGGTATAGGAAAAATTGGCAAACGGGACACCACTGGGGACGGCGACCAGCCTGGTAAGCCCAATGTTGAGGGCGAATCCAAGCACAACCGCACTGGCACTGATGAAGAGCACCCTCCACGGGATAAATTTATTTTCACGCAGAAGCCACCCGGCCCAGAAAATAAGCAGGGGCAGCATAAAGAATGCACCCGCACGCGCATTCAATGCCAGGGTGGTGGTTAGCAACCCCGCCCAGATGTAAGGCAGGCTCTTTGTGGATGCGCCACGCCAAAGCAAACCAAAGCCGAGAGCTCCCAGCGGGACACCAAGATTTTCCGACATGCTAATTCCACTATGGGCACGGTAAAACAGGAAAAGCACCATCATTATGAAAACCGCGATTTCCGCGCCATGTGTGCGTTGTATTTCGCGCGCCACAAAATAGCAAGCAAGGCCTGTCATGGCAGTGAGAATGGCAAGCGAAACCATCAGGTTACGCCCCGTCAGGGCAAGCAGTACTGCCAGCAGCGAAGCAAAGAGCGGCCGGCGCGCCGAGAAGATCGAGAAGAAGCTTCCATCCATCAACCGTAAGGCATCCATATAATAGGATTGCGCATCGAACAATGGGATTAATCCACTCAACACAGTGGATTGGGATTGTCCTGAGGCCCAAAGCCCTGCCAACGGCATTGCAAAAAGCGAAAGTGAGATAGCTAGCGCGGCAAAATCTCCGAGGCGGCCTGGGATGCGAAACGCAAGGTAAACGATAAAGGCTGTGACCGGGATGACAAGCCCAAAACCAGTCCGCAGGGACATGCTGAGGGGCCGCAAAAAGTTCGGGGAACGATTCATCAGGATCAAAGCAAAGAGCACGGCAGATATCCCCAAAAAGAGGAGCTGCCAGAGAACGGGCTTAAGCTTATGGATGAACTCGTTTTTCATGATGATAATAAAAATAAGGCGGTAGCAGGATTAAAAGTTTACAAAAATAACCAGCAACCAGGCTGCCGCATTTTTTGAGCTTATGAAATGCACATTAGACAAATTTTATTCTTCTGGCAGCGAACAGGACCATCCGCAAAAGCAAAAGTCCGTGTTTCCAGCGTGAGATATTGGTGGTGCCATAGGTGCGGTCACGATAACGCACGGGGAGGTCAATGATCTTTCGATTTAATTTGGCGGCCCCGAAGATCAGGTCGAAATCTCCAAAAGGGTCGAAATCTCCAAAGTAGGAACGGTTGGCGGCGATCTTTGCGTAATCGTCGCGCCACATCACTTTTGTGCCACACAATGTATCCTTTATAGGCTGGCCCAACAACCATGAAAACGTCATACTGAATAATTTGTTACCGATAAAATTCAGTGTGCGCATGGCTTCCTTTTCCATTGGATAGACAAGGCGCACGCCATTGATGAACTCGCCCTTGCCTGAAACAATGGCATCATAAAAGCGCGGCAGGTCCTCAGGCGGAACGGTCAGGTCGGCATCGAGGATCATCAGGATGTCACCGGTCGCCTTCTCAAAGCCGAGCCGTATGGCATCCGCTTTGCCAATCCCCGGCTGACGAAAGAGCAGGCTGGGGGTCGAAGGATTGAGCGCGATCTCCTGCTCGATGGTTTCATAGGTACTATCGTGCGAATGCCCCTCCACAAAAACGATCTCGGTCCTGCTTCCCATTTTGGGTACTCGATCAAAGATCGACTTGATGTTTCCCGCTTCGTTGCGCGCGGCGATGACTACGGAAACGCTGGGCGCGTCTGCAGCCTGAGGCTCAGGGCGGGCGATCACAAAGTTGGAGAGGGCGAATTCGCGGAAAGGCCATAATTTGACAAGAAAGCGGTCCGCCGCTCCGCCAAGTGGAAGAGGCCAGAGGACCTCTTGAGAGGAGCGGATGCTTTCAAAGCCTGCAAGCCGCAGCATGTTATCAATATCTGCGCGAGTCAGCCAATTTTGGCGCAGCATGGGAGCGGCAAGATTTAGGCCCTGCGCGATGGCAAGCGGCAGCTGCCAGAGATGACTGTAAAAATTTAATATGACGCGCGTGTGCGGCAGACAAAAGCGCCTCAGCTGCCCGAGCACACGCTGTACATCCCAAAGATCATTTACTGTATCTGACAGAATAATGACATCGAATTCACCTTCGAGGCTGGAAAGGTCATGCGCATCGAGTTGATAAAATTCAAGGTGGGGATAATTCCTTTTGGCACGTTCGATCATCGCGGATGAGAAGTCCATGCCGACCCCGCGCGAGGGCTGCAACCCGGCGAGCAGACTTCCCATGCCGCAGCCGATCTCCAATACGCGCTGTCTGGGGTTGACAAGGTAGCGGTATACCTCGCCCAGGCGGCGGTGATACCATCTGCCCATGCCCTGCCAATGATCTTGCTTTTGAGCGACTTGATCCCAATGAGTAATACGGGTCTGCTGGTAGGTCATGCCTGCTTCATCAAAAAGAGGGGTATTTTTCATAACCAAGTGATTTTACCTGAATAATTTTTATCCTACAGAAAGCCACCTGAAGTTTTTCTTCTAAATATCTCCCGACCAGGGTTTTAGGCGCCTCCAAGGTATCGGGCTTGACCCTGTTTGATTCGGGGTTATAATTCAGTGACTGAATTTTGGAATTATAAAGCATGACTGGCGAATCAACAAACGACGAGCTCCGCGAGCTCTCCCTGCTTGAAAAAATAGAGAGTGACCCTGACGTAAACCAATCCGTACTGGCTACCCAGCTGGGAGTGGCGGTCGGCACGGTCAATTGGCATTTAAAACGACTGATCGCCAAGGGAGCAGTGAAAGTCTCCCGCGCCGAGCGCAAGAAACTACGTTATATCATCACCCCCGAGGGGCTCGCCCTGCGCGCCCGTCTCGCGGTGGACTATGTGGAACGTTCTTTTTCTGTTTACCGCCGCACCCGCCAGCGGGTTAAAGAGCATATTGTGAAAATTCGTCACGCGGGTTTTGACCACGTGCGAATCGTCGGCTCCGGCGACGTGGCGGATATTTGCAAACTCACCTGTCTGGAACAGGGCATTTCTGTTGTATCTGATAAAAAGGTGCCCGCATTGATCCTGGACGGATATAAAATAAAACTGGAGGGCTTGGAATGACAGATCGTCATGTGTTGATCACAGGCGGCGCCGGCTACATTGGTTCCATGCTGACCTCGGAACTGCTGCGCGTCAATTACAGGGTCACCGTTGTGGATAGTTTATTATTCGGCGGGGAGAGCCTCATCCCCTTCCTGCATCATCCAAATTTTCACTTTGTCAAGACGGATGTAACTGAGAACCGTTCAGTTCGTGATGCGCTCAAGCGGGAATGGCAGAAACCGGATACGGTTGTCCATCTGGCAGCGATCGTTGGTTTCCCCGCCTGTCAGGCGGTCGGCAAGCAGGTAGCCTGGAAATACAATGTCGAAGCCACGAAGATCGTCCATGAACAGGCAGCTGACCTGGGCGTGGAAAGGATGGTATTCGCGTCCACCTACAGCAATTATGGCTTATCCGAAGACGGCAAGCCCGTCACGGAAGAATCGCCTTTAAATCCGCAATCGCTGTATGCCGAGACAAAGATCGCGAGCGAGGAATTCCTGTTGGCGCAAAAAGACGCACCCTGCGCGCCGCTGCTGTTCCGCTTCGCGACCTTATACGGAATTTCCCCGCGCACGCGTTTTGATCTGATCGTCAATCAATTCGTACTTGAGGCATTCACCAAGCGCCAGCTCATCATCTACCAGCGCGGGTATTCGCGTTCATTTGTCCACATCCGCGATGTGGTACGCGGCGTGATGATGGGGATCGAAGCCGATAAGGAAATGATACGCGGCCAGGTCTTCAACCTGGGCACCGAAAACGGAAATTATTCAAAGAACGACATTGTCGGCTATGTTTTGAGGCGCATGCCTGAAACGGTGGTCGAATACAAAGACCTGACCTTCGGCGGCGACATGCGCGACATCACGGTTTCATTTGAAAAGATCAAGCGCGTACTTGGTTTCGATACCACACTGAACGTGGATGATGGTGTACGCGAGGTCTTATTTGCGCTGAAAACGGGGCTGATCCGCAACCCTACGGATGACCGCTACCGAAACGCGCAGTTTATAGTGCAATAAAAAATAGGAGAACTTCATGGCAGAAAACTTCTGGAAAAACAAAAAAATGATCGTTACCGGCGGCGCAGGCTTTCTTGGCTCATTCGTGATCGAGAAGCTAAAAGGACGCGGAGCGGCTGATATTTTCATTCCACGCATCGAAGAATACAACCTGGTTGACCCCAACGACATCAAGCGTTTATACAGCGACACCCTCAAGAACGTTGACCCGAAAAATGTGGTCATCATTCACCTGGCTGCCAACGTCGGCGGTATCGGCGCGAACCGCGAACATCCCGCCGATTTTTTCTACGACAACCTGATGATGGGTGTGGAACTGATGCACCAGGCGTATAAGAACGGTGTGGGCAAATTTGTCGCAATCGGCACGGTCTGCGCCTACCCGAAATTTACACCTGTTCCTTTTAAGGAAGAAGACCTGTGGAGCGGCTACCCCGAGGAAACGAATGCCCCCTATGGGCTTGCCAAGAAGATGATGCTGGTTCAGGCGCAGGCATATCGCGCCCAGCATGGTTTCAATGCGATCTACCTTTTGCCTGTCAATTTATATGGCCCGCGCGACAACTTCAACTTGGAAACCTCGCACGTGATCCCCGCATTGATCCGCAAGGCTGTTCAAGCCAGTGAACGCGGCGACAAGGAATTACAGGTTTGGGGCGACGGCTCCCCCACCCGTGAATTTTTATATGTGGAAGATGCCGCTGACGGCATTGTGACCGCCGCCGAAAAATACAACGGCGACCAGCCTGTCAACCTTGGCTCGGGCTACGAAATCTCGATCAAGGACTTGACCGAAATGATCACAAGACTGACGGGCTTTAAAGGCACGCTTGCCTGGCAGAAGGACAAGCCCAACGGCCAGCCCCGCCGCGGATTGGATGTCTCGCGCGCGAAGGAATTATTCGGCTGGGGCGCGCAAGTGCCGTTCGAGGAATGCATGAAGCGCACGATCGAGTGGTTTAAAGCGAATAGAGACAAGATACGCTAGTTTGGTAAACATACCGATGCCCGAACTCACTAAGTACGAACCCCATACGATCTATATCAAGCCGTCCAAAGGCCTTGCCGCATTAAACCTGGGCGACCTTTGGGTTTACCGTGAGTTGATCTTCTTCATGGTTTGGCGTGATGTAAAAGTGAAATACAAACAAACCCTGCTCGGCATGGCATGGGCGGTCATCCAGCCTGTGATGACCATGCTGATCTTCACCTTCCTTTTTGGCAAGGTGGCAAAACTTCCCACCGAGGGCATTCCCTACCCTGTCTTTTCCTTTACCGCCCTCCTGCCCTGGGGCCTGTTCGTCACCGCGCTGAACCAGGGCAGCCGCTCACTTGTGGCGCACAACAACATGGTGACAAAGATCTACTTTCCGCGCCTCATCCTTCCGATGTCCGCGGTCTTTTCAGGACTGGTGGATTTTGCCATCGCCTTTGTCATCCTTGTCGGCCTGATGTTCTACTATAAAGTAACACCCGCCTGGGGTTTATTATGGACGCTCCCGCTCTTCCTCCTGCTTGCCATTGTGACCGCGCTTGGCGTGGCGCTCTGGCTATCGGCGATCAACGTCCAGTATCGGGATGTAAACCAGGCCCTGCCATTTTTGACCCAGTTTTGGCTGTTTGCCACACCTGTTGCCTATTCGGCCTCAGTGATCTCAGAAAAATGGCAGATCCTGTACTCATTAAATCCAATGGCAGGCGTGGTCAACGGTTTCCGCTGGTCCTTGCTTGGATCCGGCAGCGGACCTGATACCGCCCTTTGGGTTTCGGTTGGCATTTCAATTTTCATTTTCATCTCAGGGCTTTTCTACTTCCGCAGCATGGAAAAGACCTTTGCAGATACGATATAGTATTTGACATTGTCAAGAGCCTTCGTGCTCCTGGCGGCGGAATAACACCGCCACGGCAATGTCTTTTGAGAAACCTATGACCACAGCAATCAGCGTAAAAAACATTGGCAAGCAATACAAGATCGGCGCGGCGGAGACGAAGTTCCGCTATAACATGCTCCGCGATGTGATCGTGGATACGTTCGCCGCGCCTGTTCGTTTGGCGAAGGCGTTGATCGGAAAATCCGACCGCCGCATGAACCAGAACTTTGTCTGGGCGTTGAAAGATGTCTCCTTCGACCTTGAGGAGGGCAAAGTACTCGGCATCGTGGGACGCAACGGCGCAGGAAAAAGCACCCTGCTCAAGATCCTCTCCCGCGTGACCGAACCGACCACAGGCACCGTTTCTGTACGCGGACGTGTCGGCTCGCTGCTCGAGGTGGGCACAGGCTTTCACCCTGAATTAACCGGGCGTGAAAATATTTATATGAACGGTGCGATCCTCGGCATGAGACGCACTGAGATCGACGCCAAGTTTGATGAGATCGTGGACTTCTCGGAAGTCACCCAATATATTGACACCCCTGTCAAGCGCTATTCTTCCGGCATGTATCTGCGTCTGGCGTTCGCTGTCGCCGCGCACCTTGAACCTGAAATCCTGGTTGTGGATGAAGTTCTGGCTGTGGGCGACGCCGAATTTCAAAGGAAATGCCTCGGCAAGATGGGCGATGTGGCGCAGCAGGGACGCACCG
>CAYLOW010000044.1:0-18763 GCA_964385315.1 uncultured Anaerolinea sp. | reverse complement strand
ATAGCCTAGGCTCTGCCTTAGAAGCCCCCGCATTCATGCGTGGGGATTAGTCACCAAATTCCCGCCGCCCCCGTCACCATCTCACGTGGATGCAATGTGATGGCGTCCTTGTTGCAACTGGCGCGGCAGACTCCGCAGCCATAGCAGGCTGTCGGATCGATAATCACCTTTTTATCGTTCGACGAATAGCGGATCGCGCCATACTGGCATTGTCGCATACAAAGCCGGCAGCCATTACATGATTCAAGCGAAACGGCCGCGACCCACTCAGCGCGGAACATAACAGGATAGTCTTTTCGGGCGTGAGTGATGCGATATGCCATGCAATCCTGGTCGCAGTTACACAATCCGCCGATAAAGGGCGTTTTGAATGTCCAAACTGAATGGACGAGTCCTTCCTTATCAAGCTTGCGTATTGAGTCGAGAGCCTCTTCTTTCGAGAGCGTCTCGAGGCTAAATGAATCATCAAGGGAATCCATGAGTTCCTGATCCATCGTCAATCCATAACAATAACGCGCATTCATATTGCCCGTAGTTACACGCCTGCAGACACAAGGAAGCCGCACAGCCCCCTTGACCATCTCAAAAATTTTTTCAATATCCTCCAGGGGGACAACCTGCCCGTAATGATCCCGTTTCTGGTTATGCACCAACACTGGCCTCATCAGGTTCATCATCGGGGTGCGATGGATCTTATCCAGCAGCTTAATACTTTTAGGCAGACGAACATGGAAATCGTTGAGAAATTCACTCGAATATTTTCGCCTCTGTTTTTGGTCAAGCAGCTCTTTTGAATAATTCTCCATAGTCAGATACCACTTCTCCCCTTCCCCATGCTGCGTGCAAAATTCACACATAATACATCTCCTCTAAAATAAAATTCGGGTGCCAAAGGTAACAACCGTTAATAACCTTCAGCGTCTCAAACCGTTATTCAACATTCAACCAGGATTTCTCTCCCCTGATCCTATTGAATGGGTTAATGAAGAATCTCCGCCATCTTCCTGCCGGCCTGGGCACCTTCGATCGCGCACTGGTCGGCTGTGTGGACAGATTTGCCGCCGCGCAGTAAATTCCCGGCAAGGAATACTCCGTCAACAGAAGACCGGAAGGGCCCTGTGGTATTCGGCGCTTTTGTATCCGGGTCAATTTCCAGGCCGCCAAGCCGTGCGATCTCATTTTCAGCGATCCAGTTTCCAGTGAAGATCACTGAATCGCATTCGATCGAGAATACTTGTGACCCCTGTGTGACTTCTATTCCTTCCAATTTATTATGGCCAAAGATATTTGTCACGCGGCTGTTTGTGAGCAGCGGAGACCGGGTGAGCAGATCGACCAGCGCCCACTTGGCCACGTTATAAGGGAATTCAATTTGATGTGTCTCCTCCTCGGTTGTCATTGCCACACATTTAGCTCCTGCATGTAACAGGGACATTAATGCCGAGAGGCTTACCAGTTCTGCACCGACAATGACAGCACGTTTTCCAATGGGCAGACCTTCCTGATAAATGAACCGTTGAAGTGAGCCGGTTGTATATACTCCCTGAGGGCGTGTCCCGGGGATCATCCGTGCGGCCCGTGGGCGCTCACGAATACCGGTTGCCAGCAGAACCATTCTCGCTTCGATCTCTCCCAACCCGTCTGGCGAGGAAAAACTCACCTTATGCCCCCTGTCTCCACCATTTTTTGAGACCCAATCTGTGATCGTTGTTGAAGTGCGGATCTCTACATGGTGTTTTTCTGCGAGTTCGCGGTAATGCCGTGCATACCTCGGCCCTGTGTATAGACGCCACAGGTCATTGCGGCCAAAGCCCGTGTGATGGCAAAAACGAGGCATTCCCCCGGCTTCGGGCTCACGGTCAACAACCAGGATATTATTAATTCCCTTCCTTTTCAATTCAATTGCGGCAGAGAGTCCCGCAGGTCCTGCCCCGATAATTAATGCATCATATTTTGTTGCTTGAATTTTTATTCCCGAAGTCGCGATATCCCCATTGTTTAACAAATCAATTTTTGAAGAACTTTTCCTCTGCAACAACATTTCCAATGCGGCATGACAATTGAATCCCTGGCATCTTCCCTGGGAGGCACGGGTTCGCCTTCTCAGGGCATCCAGGACCGTTGCAGGGATGGGGCCGTTCATCGCATCGATCAATTCCCCCCGTGAAACACGTTCACAATGACAAACCATTTCTGCGTACTGTGGGTTTTGCCTGATCAACTCCTTACTTTGATACGGCCGCATATCTGCCTGCCCAATGCTTGGCATACGTATGGATTTGAACTCGTCCTTCAATTTTAAATCCACCCCTGCCCCACTCAGCAATTCCGCTGCATACTCAGCGATGCCCATGGCGGAAGAAATCCCTGTTGAGCGTATCCCGCCAACACACAAATATCGTTGTTCTGCATACATCTTAATTTGATAGTCACTATGTTCGGTGGCAGCTCGTAAACCTGAATAGGTTGCGGTCACTTCTTCGTCTAACAATTTCGGCAGTATTTCACGTCCTTTTCCAAGTAAAAGGCCAAAGCCATCCGCGGTGGTTTGGGTGGCGGTTTTATCGGGGAGGTCTTCCGCGGTCGGCCCCAGGAGAATATTTCCATAAACGGTGGGGCTGATCAACACACCCTTTGTCTTGGATGTAGGTACAGGGAGCAGGACATGATTAACCAGTGGGCGTGCAAATTTGTCATAGACGATCAATTGCCCGCGTCGGGGTGTAACAGTGAAGTTGGTGTGCCCGAAAAAGGTGTTTATTTCATCAGAGAATAACCCGGCAGCATTTACTATGGTGCGCGCAAGGATTTGGTTGTTCGCTGATGGAAGACCATTAATGATGCAGTATGGATCATTAATGGCTGCTGGTTGTCTGATTTCGTTCACTTGAAAGTTGAGGAATAATTCAACCCCATTAACGACCGCCTGGGTTGCATAAGCCAGTGGGACGGAAAAAGTGCAGAGGATCCCCTCCCCCGGCACCAAAAGTCCGCCCAGGGCGCCACTGTTAATATTAGGCTCCCGGTCATATACTTCATCCACTGAAATTATTTTTACATCCATCACTCCATTTTCATGGGCTTTCTTTTCCAAAGCCGGAAGTGCCTCAAGTTGGTCATTATTCCACGCAATTAACACCGCCCCAAGGCGTTCATGAGGAATATTTACCTCAGACATATATTTATCCATCAGGGTATAACTGCGTCGCATAAGAGTTGCTTCAAGTGTTCCTGGTTTCGCGTCGAAACCTGTATGCCAGATGGCCGTACTGGCTTTGGATGTGCCCATGCCCACATCAGACTTCGTTTCGATAAGGGCTACCTTCAGCTGATAACGGGAAAGTTCACGCGCAATGGCTGAACCGACTGCGCCTGCGCCAATAATGGCAATGTCATAGATAGTTTTCATTGTTACTCACCTGGTAATATTTTGCTTATGCGGTTATTCAGATTTGTCCCTGGATTTCGCTGGGAATGCAAAATTCATTCAAATTGCCATCAAAATCACAGCCATCGCCTCACACGGGAACAGTAATCCACGTATTGATCTTTATAAACGTGGTTTAAGTAGGTTTCTTCAGGTTTAATAATCAGATTATTGGCAATCGTAATGAACGACCAGACAAGGATTATTCCCCAATATGTTCCCATATTTAGTGGGATTCCTAACAGAAGAAGAACAAATCCAAGATAGACTGGATTTCGTGTGTAATGGTAAATGCCGGTTGTGACCAGGGGTATTTTTGACTTGTTGGAATGACGGGATCGTCTGAATTCAATTAGCGAAAGTACACCCAATATAAAGCCAAGCGCGGCGATTCCCAACCCGACCCATTGGATGCCTGCCGATATTGGTATCGGCAAAGGTGCAAGCCGACCTAAAATTATGGCCATGATAATGTGTACTATCGCTAAAGTTGGAGCGGAAACCCTGTACCCTTTTGGAGATTTGGATTTAGTCATTATTCCTCAATTTATATTATTCTCCTTGACTGCAAGCGCTTTTTCGCAGCCACCACAAGTTGGAAGTACCTACTCAGTCCCATAAATCAAATAGATTAATTGTGAAATACCTTAACGGCCTCCAGCGCCTTATTCCATTGCAACAATTTATTCTCCCGTTCAGCCGCGGCCATTTTAGGAATGTAGACCATTTCCGATTTCCAATTATTGGAGAGCGATTCAAAGGTAAAGCCAAGTGCTGAAATACCTGCCAGCTGGGCGATGCCGATTGCGGTTGCCTCCATTGCTGCTGATACTCGCACTTCGAGATCTAGGAGGTCTGCGATCATTTGCATTAAGTAAGGATTGCCTGAGGGTCCACCGTCGACTTTAAGGTAAGGCGGTTTTTGTCCCAAATCCTGTGACATTGCCATGACGACTTCATACACACGGCAGGCAATTCCATCCAGGGTGGCGCGAACAATGTCATCCGAACTGGTGCTTCGGTTCAAGCCAAACATAGCACCGCGTATATCTGTTCTCCAATGCGGAGCAGCAAGTCCTTGCAAGGCCGGGATGACCACCACTCCTGCATCGGTTGAGCGTTGGGCCGCATCGTAGCTGGAGGCGGAGCTTGGTATGATTTTCAAGTTATCACGCAGCCATTGCACCGCAGACCCCGTGACAAAGATCCCACCATCGAAGGCATAGGCTGTATTGCCGCCAAAGCTCCACCCCACCGTGGTAAGTAATCCATTAGCAGATAATTTTGGTGTATCACCGATGTTCATCAAAAGAAAGCTGCCCGTTCCGAACGAGCATTTCATCTCTCCTGCTTTGAAACAAGCTTGACCAAAGAGTGCGGCTTGCTGATCAACAAGAAGCGCATGGATCGGCAAAGGCTTGCCGTTGCCAAAATCCACATCTCCAACATAACCGGCAGATGGTTTGACTTCGGGTAGCATGCTTTTGGGAATGTCGAATAGTTTCAGGAGGGCTTCATCCCACTCAAATGTATTGACATTGAATAACAGGGTGCGCGAAGCGGTGGAAGGGTCCGTGATATGCAACCTGCCGCCGCTTAATACCCAGATCACCCAGGTCTCGGTGGTACCAAATTTCAGTTTGCCTTCATAAGCCTGTTTTCGTATTTCAGGATAATTATCAAATACCCACTTGAGCTTTGGTCCGGAAAAATAACTATCGAGCAGCAGCCCCGTTTTTTGGCGGAGAACTTCCCGATCCATATTCGGCGCAAGCTCTTCGCAGATAGATTGGCCGCGTGTATCTTGCCAGACGATAGCGGGAGTGACCGCTTCCCCTGTGTCTTTATCCCAGACCACGAAGGTTTCGCCCTGATTATCAAAACCTACAGCAGAAATTTCATATTTATCAAGAAGTGGCGCGCAGGCTTCCTTAACTGTTCGAACAATGTCGGCAGGCTCCTGTTCAACCCAGCCGGCTTGTGGAAAACGGGCCGGCAGCTGTGCCGAGTTCTTTTCCACCATCTCCCCTGCCTCATTCACGATCACTGCGGTAGTTTGTGTTGTGCCTTGATCAATGCCTAGCAAATATTTCATATAGGCTCCTATAAATAAAATCCAATTGTTTTATTAGAAAGTAATCAAGAAAAAAGCGGCATCTCGAAAATAGAGATACCGCTTTTTATAGTACATTGCAGTTAAAAAATCAATATGACATTAATCTTTATATTGCGCTTCGATCTCGGCAATCTTGGCCTGATTCTGTTTGATCTTATCGCCTTCGGGGACACCTTCAAAGGTATTTCGTACAAAGGCATACCAAAGAATCGGCATAATTATTACCATTGCTACTGTCAGGTAGAAGACCTTTTCATTGGGAGGGAAGAAACCCGTAATGGCCAATACTAACCCGCCGAAAACTGCGACAACGGCGTTTGGTTTGGACCATGCACCGAGATTAAAGGGTCCTTTTTCCTTCCAGGTCTTTCCTTCGGCAAAGAACCCGGCTGCAATTGGCATTGTCATTGACAGGTACATGAAGACAGCACAGGCGACTGCCAATACGAGATAATAGGGAGCATAGACTGTGCTAAGCAAGGCGAATGCTGCCGACGTCCAGATGGCATAAGTTGGAGTACGATAAATTGTGCTGACATGGGCAAGGGTCTTAGAAGCCGGCAACCCCCCGTCGCGGGCAAAGGCGAACATCATGCGCGAAGTTGATGTAAGGCCTGCCAATGCACACAGGAAGTTCGAAACGACCAACCCAGCCGCAAGTGCAACACTGAGCCAGTGGGGCATGGTTGAAGAAGCGTACATGTAATACCATGCACCCCACCCAGCTTTTCCAGCTTCTTCAAGGCTTGGCATGGTCAATACTGCTGCGGCAGCGAGGAAAAGTCCAAAAACCACTGACCAGAAAACAGCCTGCCACATTCCCTTGGGAACGTTGACCTGGGCATCGGTAGTCTCTTCGGATGTGTGGGCTGAAGCATCATAACCCGTCAACGTATAGCATGCGAACGACAAGCCGAGCAGGAAGGCAAACGCCATGCTGGGATGGGCCGGAAATACACCACCCCCGGCATCGCCTGTAAAGTTTTGGAAATTGACAAGGCGTGAGAAATCAAGCTGAACGGGAGAAAAAGCAAATAGACAGATGATCAGGATAGTGGAGAGGACAAAGATAAAGTAACCGCTGAAATCAGTTAACTTCGTCGTGAGTTCAATACCGTAATGATTTAGCAGGGATTGTGCTGTAAGAACAACCACCATAAATGCGAATTGGTGCCAATACCCGAACGATGATACATCAATATGAAGTGCGGTGCTAAGGAAGATATCCTTAAAGAAAACCGAGTACAGCAGCACATCCACTGAGGACACAACGCAGATCAACCCAACGAGATTGAACCAGGCAGTTGCCCAGCCCCAGGCCTTACCACCAAGATGCGAACTCCAATGATACAAACCACCAGCCGTGGGATATGAAGATGCGATCTGTCCCATGCCGAAAGCGACTGTCATTGCGATCGCACCGCCAAGGATCCAGATCCAGATCACCCCACCCGCTCCTGCGGAATTGAAGGCTGCCGGGAATGAGGAAATGCCACCTGCCAAAATACATATGATTGAAAACGAAATCGCAAAGTTAGAAAACCCGCTCATGCGTCGGGCTAGCTGTTGCGCATACCCCATACTATGCAATACTTTCTTGTCGTGCTCCATGCTTTTATCAGCCATATTCGTAATTCTCCTTGTGTTATTTTTTTTATACCATCAAGAAATCGAACTTACGAAGAGCAAGTAAAATGATTTTTGTATCTACACCTCCTCCTTTCCGCGAACGTTATCGCGGAATGTCTTTCGAATTGTGCATCTAAAAAATACAGACAAAATGAAAATTATTAGATATCCCTTGTCTATAAGCCGAACATTATGTCACAAAAGTCCCCTTGCGTAAATAGAATATATGTTCTAAAATAACGTTATGGATCCGGTAGATACACTAAAACTTTTAACATCACAAATGTCTTTCGAGCGGGATGATGAACAACGCCTTTCGCCTGAGCAAACAACTTGTGTTAGCCTAAAGGGAGGGGATCAAATCTTTACCGAATGTTCTGCAAAGCTATCGGACTAGATAGCCTAGGCTCTGCCTTAGAATCCCCCGCATTCATGCGTGGGGATTAGTCACGGGGTTTTATTTCACGGAAAATACCGTTGTAATTTTCGTTTGCTTAATTTGCAGTTGAAACGCAACGACTTTATTGCATACACAGGTGGTTATATTTCTTAAAATATTTATGGATTTTATTTCTTAACAACCTTAATATATTATCCTTTATTAAGATAAAACCTTGCAATATATTTTATTGTGACTATACTAAATCATGTTTATTTATTGTGACAAGGAGAGAGTAAAATGACTTCAACAATGGACACACTTGTAATACGAACAGAGAATAAATTTAGAGCTCTTGTGACAAAACAGCCCTATAAAAAAGGCGAAGTGATCTGTAATATCCCAAGCGAAAATGTTGTGGAAAAACCCACCCGTTTCACTGTGCAAATAACAAAGGATCGGCATACTCATGTTGGCAAACTAGCTGCACTTAATCACTCTTGTGACCCGAATGTGATTTTGGATACCGAGCAAATGGTTATGATCGCATGCCGCGACATTGATAAAGGCGCGGAACTGTCATTCTTTTACCCTGCAACCGAATGGGAAATGCAGGCACCATTTATTTGCCTGTGTGGGTCGAAAAATTGCATTCATGTCGTTGCAGGCGCGCGCTTTCTGCCGCTCTCAACTCTGGAAGGACACTATCTCAGCACGCATATCCGGGAGACAATCATCGAGATGCTTAACAATACGGACCTGCACTTGAAAAACCTTTATGCAGAATAAATAAAAACGAGGATGAAAATCCTCGTTTTTATTTCACAGCTTTCTGTGCAGGGCCAAAATTGTGTATGCACCCGTCCAAGGTTTCCCCAGGCGGTGATTATCAGAAACTTCAACTTTGCCAAATTTAAATGCGATCTGAGGTATCTGCATGGCAACTGCAGCCCAATCGTCATGCAGGACTGCCACCTTTATTTTTTCGGCCGATTGACCTGCCCACATCCATTCCATGCGAAATTTATCTGCTTTTACCCAATAGTCGCGTTTTTCCCAGGCGGCAACAGAAGTGTCAATTCCTTCTGAAATAGATTGTAAAGCCAATGCGATAAAGGCTGCCATATCCTTCGCATCCGGCGTGACTTCTGAAACTTTTGCCAGTTCACGAATACAAAGTACTATGGATTTTGTTAAACGGGTCCTTTCTTTTCCAACAGAATCTGGGTTGATAACACGGCTCAAAGGAATTCTCCAAGGATTAAAATTAATATTACAAGAGCGGCATTATACCCAGCAATTGTAAAACGTCAACAGTGTGTTATTTTCTTTCAATTTTGTGAAGAAATCGCTTTTTTGATTTTGTGGTAGTAGGCCTGCCAAAGTTGTTCTCCCCCAAATAAAATTCCCTTGGCTGTCCCCAGGTCACTTGACAGGGCTTATGGTTAATGGAGTTATCTGATCAAAACATGCCAAATTTGAAGCTATCTGAGTAGGATACACTGCTTACGAACAGATTTCCTGACTCTGCTAGGGCCATGACTAAAACCCAAACGCAGGTGTCGCAAATTGAAAAATCACAGTATAATTTCGCCCGCCCAACGCATGGGGATGTGTTGGAATTGGCAGACAAGCATGACTTAGGATCATGTGCCGCAAGGCGTGTGGGTTCGACTCCCACCATCCCCACTAAAATCTATTAGACTCCGAAAAGGTAGTCTGGAGGAAAAATTGAATATTGAAAAGCAATATCAGGAAGATCATTCTGTAAAACTGATCGTGGAAGTAGATCAGGAAAAGATGAATATTTACAAGCACCGTGCTGCAAACAAGATTTCGTCCCACAGTAAAATACCCGGGTTTCGGCCGGGCAAGGCTCCTTATGAAATTGTGGTGCGTACTGTTGGCGAATCTGCAATTGTTGAGCAGGCGGTCGACTTGTTTATTGATGCCGAGTACTCCAACATCCTCACCCAGGCGGAAATTAACCCTGGCGCGGCAGGGGCGCTTGAATCTGTGGAAACCCTCGATCCACCCAAACTTATATTCCGCGTGCCGCTTGCGCCGGATGTAGACCTTGGTGATTATCACTCGGTCCGTATGGATTATGAGTGGCAGATTCCTGGCGAAAAGGAAGTGGAGGAGGCTCTTGAGAACTTGAGGCAAATGTACGCCGCCACAGAAACCGTGGATCGACCCATTGAAATTGGTGATTATGTATTGTTGGATGTCAAGTCTGAAACAACTGAACTAAATCGCACCGGATTTGCCACTTTTGTTCGCAGCGAAGACCGCGATACTGAATGGCCCTATAATGGTTTTGCTCGAGAACTGCTTGGCATAAAGGCGGGCGAGAGCAAAAATATCCAACATACCTTCCCTGATGATTGGGAAGTGGAGGATCTTAAGGGGAAAATTGTTGAGATTGAAGCCACAGTAAAGACAGTACGCGGCGTGACCCTGCCTGACCTTGATGATGAATTGGCGAAAATGACAGGCGCTGGTGATACTGTGGATGCTCTCAAAGAAATGGTTAAGAAGGACGTGGAGATGCGTTCGCAGGATGAGTACGACGATAAATATTTCGTTGACCTCATCGAAAAGATAAAAGAGGGCGCAACGATCAAATATCATGCAAGCACAATTGAGCATGAAGGTGAACATGTATTATCTGATCTGACCAACCGCCTTTCACAACAGAAAATGGACCTGGATACCTATTTTAAACTGCGTGAAACGACTCGTGAAAAATTCATTGAAGAAGAAGTGAACCCGGTTGCGAAAAAACGCCTCGAACGTGGCCTCCTTTTGGATGAGATCATCCGCAAGGAAAATATCCAGATCGATAATGAGGCTCTTGAACAGGAGTATAACAACACGATCAATGGGTTAATTCAACAAGGCATGGATCTTTCAAAGATGCGTGGCGGCAAAAAAGGACAGAAGCAATTAAGTGAAGCCATAGCCATGGAATCTGCCAGCCGGGTCATGACTCGCAAAGCATTGGATATGCTTAAATCGATCGCGAAAGGTGAATATAAACCTGTCGAGGTAAGCGCGGAAGACACATTGATCACCGAAGATCCGAATTCGGAATCAGTCGAGATCAAACCGGCAGATGACCAGGAAAAACCCTCCGAATAAGATAAGGATTGCATTTACTACAGCATCTTCATCAGCGTGGGGCGATTATTAATCATAGGAGGTCATTGCAGGTATTTGAACTTGCAATGACCTTTTTTCATTAAACTCTAATAAAAATCCAATATAAATTGGGTATCATCGGCTCAATAAAAAGGAGATAAATATGATTCCAGACTTTATGAATGTAGTACCAATGGTTGTTGAAAATACTGGGCGGGGCGAGCGGGCTTATGATATTTATTCGCTTTTGCTTAAGGAACGGATAATATTTCTTGGTACGCCGATTGATGATCAGGTTGCCAATGTTATCGTAGCGCAGCTGCTTTTCTTAAATCACGAAGATCCTGAAAAAGAAATCCGCATGTATATCAATTCACCCGGCGGTGTGATTTACGCAGGCCTCGCAATTTACGACACGATGCAAATCATTTCAAACCCGATCAGCACTGTTGCGATTGGCGTGACAGCTTCCTTCGGGACAGTGTTGCTGACTGCCGGGACCAAGGGCAGGCGCTATGCCCTGCCCAACGCGACCATACACATGCACCAGCCGCTGGGTGGCGCACAGGGGCAAGCGACTGATATCGCAATTCAAGCTAAGCAAATAATGCGTTTAAAATCTCTACTAAATGATGTGATGGCTAAGCACACAGGGCAACCGCTTGAAGTGATCGAGCGAGACCTCGATCGTGATTATTACCTGGACGCGAAACAGGCGGTTGATTACGGTTTGGTTGATCAGATCATTGAGACGCCTGAAAAAGGGAAGTAGATTAATCAAGACCTTTTGGAAAGAAAAAAGACCTCAGAGAGATATCTTTGAGGTCTTCCGTTTATAATGGGGGCTATATAAATCAACAAAAACCGGAGTTAAATAACCACACAATGATCCCTTCAAATATTAAAGCGCTGATCCTCGATATGGATGGCGTTGTCTGGAAAGCAGATGCGCCGATTGGTGATTTGCACTCGATTTTTTCTCGCATACGCGATCGTGGCCTAAAATTTGTTTTTGCCACTAATAATGGAACAAAAACACCCGGGGAATATCGGGAAAAATTATTAAGTTTTGGAGTGGAAGTGGATTCCACTCAGGTGGTAACTTCTTCTCTGGCAGTCGCACACATGCTGTCGGAAAAATATCCAAGAGGAGCAAAAATCTTTATGATCGGTGGATTGGGAGTTCGTGAGGCATTGGAAGCAAAGGGATTTGAGTTGCTCTCAACTGACAATGCTCGCGATGCCCAAGCCTTTGTAATGGGAATTGACCGTACGATAAATTTCGATAAGGTTTCCGAGGCCACCCTGCTGGTGCGATCTGGTATTCCCTTCTACGCCACCAATACAGACCGAACTTTCCCGACACCCCGTGGAGAAATCCCGGGCGCAGGTTCGTGGCTTTCGGTAATCACTTCCGCAACAGGCATTCAGCCTATTGCGGCAGGCAAACCTCTTCCCTTTATGATGGAACTTTCGTTGGAGAAACTAGGCACAACAAGAGCGGAAACTCTGATCGTCGGGGATAGACTTGAAACTGATATTGCCGCAGGCCAGGCTGTGGGTTGTCCAACCGCAGCAATCCTGAGTGGTGTTTCCAGCCGGAAAGAAGCAGAGGAGTGGAAGCCATCACCATCTATAATTGCAGAAAATTTGTCAGAACTGGTTGGATAAATTCAATCGCGGAAAAATTCGAAATTTAAAAAAGTGGTCTGTAGACATCTACAAGCCACTTTTTTTGCTATTTTTGGGCATTACTGAACAACAATCGTTGGGACCGTTGGCGTTTCTGAAGGCGGGGCATTTGTTGATGCGGTAGTGGAAACCGCTTCAGTTGTAAGGAAGGGGGAAGGTGTATTCGTTCCAAGCCCTGAGTTGACGATTACGGTCAGGGAGTCTCCAAATGCGACTCCCTGATCATTGGATAATTTCCAGGTTCCTGTATTGTTCCCAAAAGCGGAAGAAGATGTAAGGATGACCGAAATATCCGCAGATTCCCCAGGGTTTACAACCTTCTTAATGGCAGTCGCTTTTCCACCCAAACTGTCACCTGATATATAAACAATCTTATATGTTGCCGTCCAGGCACAAGTTCCTGTGTTTGTTACCCTCCAGGTCTTCGTAAAAGATTCACCGGCGGGGATGGTGGTCCCATCAGGGATGGTAACATCACTGATGTACGTAGCACTGTCGCAACTTGTGATGGCGGCAACAATCGGTGGTTTGATGGTTGGTATTAGCATAGGCGTTTGTTGATCCACAGTTAAGCTTGGCATTGCAGGCGGCACGGTAAAAAAGGAAGGGATTGGCGTTGCAGAAGATATCCCAGATTGCATGGTTTTTTGTTGAGCAACGATGGTTAATGCAGCATTTGTGTAAATAGCGTTAACATCGTTTATTACCTTACCCTTAGATCCGCCAAAGGAAATAACAAGCATCGCGATTCCAGCACTAAGCAGGATCCCAACACCCAACCATAAAAATAGAGTTCTTGATCTAACATCCATAATATTTTCTCCTTAATGAAAGAGCAGGATTATAGTTCGAAGGAAGTATATAAATCCAATCGATTCGCCTATGATTACCCAACCCTTGAGATATATTCTATACTATTTTCCCTTTCTATAAAGCAGTTCCACTTCTGAAGGAGATTAATAAGGAGAATATTCAGATTAATAGTTATCTGTTCATGCAGGTTGTATAGAGTAAAATCAAGGAATGATTATTTATGATTTGGACCTCCCCACTTTAACCAGCCTCCTCCAGAAATGGGATGAACCCGCATACCGCGCAAAACAGGTTTGGCAGGGTTTATATCAACATTTCTACAACTCACCTGACGAGTTTACCAATTTACCCAAGTCTCTTCGAGAAAAACTGGCCGAGAGGTTGAGTTTTTCTCCTATTAGGGTAAAACTTTACCAGGTCTCATCTGACGGACAAACACACAAAACCCTTTTTGAGTTATATGACGGACACTTGATCGAATCCGTACTCATGCGCTACGATCCAAGCACCAACTCTGGTAAAGGTCGAAGGACGCTTTGTATCTCAACGCAGGCGGGTTGCGCGATGGGATGCGTTTTCTGCGCAACGGGCCAAATGGGATTTAGTCGCCACCTGTCAAGCGGCGAAATTATTGCACAGGTAATGTATTATGCGCGGTTTCTGCAAAGTGAAAATTTACCTGTGACGAACATTGTCTTCATGGGAATGGGCGAACCTTTCCATAATTACGAAAATACTATGGCATCAATTGACATTTTAAATGATCCTGATGGTTACAATTTTGGGGCTAGGAGGTTTACCATATCGACAGTTGGGCTTGTCCCGCAAATCAAACGCTTCGCGGATGAACAGCGCCAGGTAAACCTCGCAATATCACTGCATGCCGCAGATGATACTGCACGAGTTGCCATCATGCCTGTAAATAAACGTTATAAGATCAATGAGGTGATTGAAGCTTGCAAATACTATGTCGAAAAAACACATCGTCGCGTGACATTTGAGTGGGCTTTGATAAGTGGAGTAAACGATACTCCTGAGGTGGCTCGCAAACTTGCCTCGCGTCTTAAAGGTCTACTATGTCATGTCAATGCTATTCCCCTCAACCCCACTGAGGGTTACCACGGGGAAGCCACAGATCGACACGCTGCCATGGCTTTTAAGGAAATTCTTGAGCAATCTGGAATTGAGTGTACGATTCGCATGCGGCGGGGAATTGATATTAATGCCGGATGTGGCCAATTGGCGGCTGTTCAGGTGTTATTAAGTTAATGACATAAAAAGGGACAGTCGTTATTGGCTACACGCAATTTATGAATTTATTCTTGATTTGCATCATTGACCTTTTTACTTTTCCCGAAGAATGTCTATGCTGTTTAAGCAAATGGTGTTGGTCCTATTTCTCCTGCATTTGAAGCTCAATGCTTTTCTTGTCAGAACTGATTGATTAATGTATAGTCAGTCATCTTTTTCAAATGGTGATCCGATGGAACAAAAACAAAAATGGCTGGAACGCCCCATTCATCCTGCATTTCCTAATCTTAATAATGAACTGGTGATTTTTGGGGCAATCATCCTGCTGGCAATAATTACGAGGTTTTATAATCTTGAAGCACGCGTGATGAGTCACGACGAGAGCCTGCATACATATTTCTCCTGGCTGCTTTACCGTGGCCAGGGCTATGAACACTCACCTATGATGCATGGCCCATTTCAATTTCATATCGTTGCGCTGACCTATTTCCTGTTTGGCGCAAGCGACTTTACAGCCCGCATCCCTGCGGTTTTATTCAGTATCGCTACGGTCTGGATGGTTTGGTATTGGCGCAGATATCTCGGAAAATGGGGCTCACTGATCTCAGGCTTCCTGCTTGTCATTTCGCCATACATGCTATATTACGGTCGATATGTCCGCAATGAATCTTTTGTAGGGCTCTCTGGCATTTTAATGTTATATGCCATTCTTCGTCATCTGGAGGTGGGCGGTAAAAAATATCTCTTGCTCCTTGCCGGTGCACTCGCCTTGCATTTCACGACCAAAGAAACTGCCTTTATTTATACCGCCCAGGCTTTACTTTTCCTGGCTGTTTATTTCATCGCACAGGTTACACGGCGTCCATGGAAGGATGCCGAGAAATACTACCGATCATTTATCATTGCATTGGGCATCGCAGTATTATTTTCGGGTTTGGCGATTGGCTATGGGCTTTTCATTCGTGATGCAGGAACGCTGAGCGGCATCGAAACTGCGATGCCTAGTGATCCGAATGCAACAGGTAATTCACCTGTCATGCAAGCTGCAGAGAGCCCTGTTTCACCTATAGTGATTGCGCTTGCTGTAATTGTATTTATAGCCCTTGCCTTCGCTGCCATGTACCTATTTCGTGGTTACACGTGGGAAAAAATTCGAAACGAAAGATCGTTTGAGCTGTTAATGGTAACTGGGACAATCGTACTGCCAATGCTCTCTCCCTTTCCCGTTTCCTGGGTGAAGAACTGGCTAAATGTAAAGATACCAACCACCGCTGCAGAAGTAATGAGCCTGAGCACCGACATTCGTTCAATAGGCGTGATTGTTGGATTTCTCACACTCATGTTCGCTCTCTCTGCCTTGGCAGGATTGCTCTGGAATAAGGAAAAATGGTGGCAGTCTTCACTGGTTTTCTGGGTGCCTTTTACTGTTTTGTACACAACGATTTTTACGAAAGGAAGTGGATTTTTTACAGGCACAATCGGCTCATTGGGGTATTGGCTTGCACAACAACAAGTGGAGCGGGGCAGCCAACCCTGGTATTTCTATGTATTAATACAAATTCCTGTCTATGAATTTCTTCCTGCGATTGGGCTAATTCTTGCAATTATTCTCGGCTTGAAAAGAAGGCCTGTGGTTAAAACTCCGGAAACAGATGAAGTCATAACGATGCTAAGAGGGGAAAGCATCTCGGAAACAGAGGAATTGAATTTCCACAATATGTTTGGCCTGCTTGTCTGGTGGAGTATTACGAGCGTAATTGCATTCACTTATGCAGGCGAACGAATGCCATGGTTAACTTATCATATGGCATGGCCAATGATCCTGATAACCGGTTGGGCATTGGGCCGGATAATTGATAATACCGATTGGGTAAAATTAAAAAAGCAACGCATTCCACTCACACTCGCGACTCTTGGGATATTTATTGTCGGGATCATGGGTATGGTGCTTGCGCTTTATGGGTCAACTCCCCCATTTCAAGGGAAAGATCTTGCCCAATTGCAGGCAACCAGCACATTCCTCCTTCCTCTGACTGCAACCATACTTAGTGCAATTGGTGCCGTCTATCTCTTACGTGAGTGGACACTCCAAGAAGTAAAACACATATTTGTTTTGGTTTTTTTCACCTTGCTCGCCGTTCTCACGGGTCGTGCGGCATTTCGTGCCAATTATATAACATACGATCAAGCGACAGAATTTCTTGTCTATGCGCATGGCGCAAGTGGAATTAAGGAAATCATATCCCAAGCGAAAGAGATATCCGAACGCACTGCAGGCGGGCCCGGGGTTGCACTCGCATATGACGCAAGTGCGCCCGACACTGGTGTCTCCTGGCCCTTTGTCTGGTATTTGCGTGATTTCACCCATCAGACCTCTTTTGATAAACCAACCCGTTCGTTACGAGATTCTATTCTAGTCATTGTCGATGAGAAAAATTTCGACAAGATCGAGCCTGCACTGGGTCCGGGTTTTTATCGCATGGATTACATCCGGATGTGGTGGCCGATGCAAGATTATTTTAATTTATCCTTTGATCGTGATCCAACCCAACCCTTTGCACAAGATTATGCCTGCAAAGGCATCGTTGGCTTTTTGAGGTTTGTAAAGACAAAGGATTTTACGCCCCTCTGCGAGTCGTTTACGAACCCGGCCATACGCGCAGGTATTCTCCAAATCTGGCTTGATCGTGATTACACCAAATACGCAGAGGCAAAAGGACGCTCCGATTTAACCCTAACTACCTGGAGTCCGGCGGACAAGATGCGTTTATATATTCGACAGGATGTTGCTGCGAAAATTTGGAATTATGGCGTTGCGCCGGCAGCAATCGAAGTTGAGAAAGATCCAACAGACGGAAAATACGTTTCACTGATGGCTGACCATATTTTGAATACATCAAGCGAAACGCCTGTTGGATTAAATGCTCCCCGTTCGCTTGCTTTTGCAAAGGACGGCACTGTCTATGTTGCAGATTCGCGAAACCATCGTATTCTGCACCTTGACATGAAAGGGAATGTCCTGCATGAATGGGGTTCATTTGCAGACGGTGTCGGAACTCCCGTTGGACCAGGTACATTTAATGAGCCGTGGGGAATTGCTGTTGCGCCTGACGGCTCCGTCTATGTGACTGACACCTGGAACCATCGCGTAGAAAAATTCACGTCGTCTGGTAAATTTATTTCAGCCTGGGGCGTTTTTGGCCAGGGCGAAACACCCGATGCCTTCTACGGCCCACGCGGATTAGCAGTGGACACCAAAGGGCGGGTTTACGTAGCGGACACCGGAAACAAACGCATCGCTGTCTTTGACTCAAGCGGGAATTTCCTCACAGATTTCGGATCTGCCGGGTTTGACCCAGGCCAGTTTGACGAACCGGTTGGCGTTGCCATAGATAAATACGGGACAGTCTATGTGACAGATACGTGGAATCGACGCATACAAACATTCACACCGGTCGAAGCAGAGGGCGCGTTATCATTTGTTTCGGCAAAGCAATGGGACGTATACGGCTGGTTCGGTCAATCGTTGGATAATAAGCCCTTTATCGCTGTAGATAATGAGTTGCATGTATTTATCACCGACCCTGATGGGTATAGAATCATGGAATTCGATCCAAATGGCACCCTTCTCCGCGTCTGGGATGATCTAAAATCTGAGATCAGCCTCGGCCTGCCATCGGGTATTGCAATTGATAACGAGGGGCATGTATGGGTCACTGATAGTATGAATAATCGCTTAAGGCGTTACACGCTGCCATGACAAAAAAGGATGAAGGAAAAAACCTTCATCCTTTTTTGTCCCTGCAAATATCTTTTAAAAACACTTCGAAAGGACATTTATGATTTTCAATAATCACAAAATAAAACGGTCCAAAATTTTATAAATATATATGGCAGGGTGATGGAATTGAAACAACAGGCACCTTAATTTCCGCCTCCAAAACAAGCTCTTTTTTTATAGTGGTATAATGACAATGTACCAAAAATTTCCCCCGAGGGAGAATAATGAAACTCCACGAATACCAATCCAAAACTATTTTTTCAAAATATGGCATCCCTATTCCAAAGGGACGAGTAGCGGCTACTGCTCAAGAAGCAAAACAAATTGCGGAAGAGCTTGGCGGCCGTGTTGTCATTAAAGCACAAGTGCTTGTGGGTGGACGCGGTAAGGCGGGCGGAGTAAAGCTCGCGAAAGATTCCGCTGAAGCGGCGCAACTCGCAGCGCAGATACTGGGCATGGAAATCAAAGGCCTGCCAGTTCGCAAAGTGCTTGTGGATGAGGCTTCTGCCATAGATCAGGAAATATATTTCT
>CAYLOW010000043.1:0-19001 GCA_964385315.1 uncultured Anaerolinea sp. | reverse complement strand
CGGATGCGGCGCATTTCCTCCTGTGAGGCGGCGGTGATGTCTTCGCCATTCCATAGTATCTGGCCTGCGGTGGGTTCAATTAGTCTATTGATACAGCGCAACAGGGTTGATTTGCCCGAACCACTCAGTCCGATAACCGCCAGAAATTGCCCGTCCGGAACATCAAAACTGACATTGTCCAGCGCTTTGACTCCGCCGTCGTAAATTTTGGTCAGGTTCTTGATTTGCAACATAGGTACTATCCTGAATACTGTGATGCCAGCGCAAATCGCGCTGAATGGTTTTCATTATAAAATATATCCTCCCCTGGTTGTTTGCGAGTTTTTCCCCATAATCAAAGTGCCCCGGTAAAAAAATTTGGGCAGGGGTTTTCTCCCTGCCCAAAAACTTACAAAAAAGGAGGACCTTACTATTTAATGGTGTAACCGGTGGCTTCGACCATGGCGCGAACCATGTCATATTCGGCGTCTGTGGCAGGTGTAATACCAGACCAGCCGTAGAAATCGGCGCTGCCGATGGAGGCACCCCATGCTTCGGTTTCGGCGAAGGCAACGAGCGCATCTTCGATCTGTTTGCGGACGTCAGCGGGGAACTCCGGTCCGAAGGACAGGGTATCGTTCGGGATGGCGGCGGAGACAGCCAGAATGCGGACCTTCTGTATTACATCGGGAGCCTCTGTGCGGATATTGGCACGGGCATCGAGAATACGGTATCCGTCACAGAGCAATTTCTTGCCCTCGGCGTCGGGGGCGCAGTTCGCAATTGCATCCTGTGAAATTTCATATTGATCGAGCGTGGTGATCTTGCCGGCTTCGTAGTCTGCATAGGTGAAGAGTGGAGCGCCTTCAGGATTCAATGGAACACTATAGAAGACGGTACCGAACTCAACTTCGCCGTTGTATACAGCAGTAACGGTCTGATTATGACCGCCGGTTTGAACCTGTTCACCGGGGGTGATACCAGCAGCCGCGAATTCAACCGCGGGAACCATATAGCCGGAGGTTGAACCCTGGTCGCCGTAGCCCCAGGTTGCGCCTTCCAGGTCGGCAAGGGTTTGGTATTTACTGTCGCGGGCGACAATATATTCAGCCCAATAGACAGGGTAGCCGTAGCGGACGGCTTTGAAGGCTACATCCACTCCGCACAACTGGCTGGCGATGGCATAGCCCAGGCCGGGAATGAACGCCATGGTATCCGCCGGGGAGGCACACATTTCCTCGATGGTGGCGGCGTAGGAGGTGGGGACGGTCACTTCAAAGGTGAGACCGGTGGCTTCGCTGAGGGCGGCAGCCATCACTTCACCACCGGTGGTGATGATGTTCGCATCCACAGAGGGGACGAACAACACTTTAATCGGGTGTTCGGGGGATCCAACAGCGGGTACGGGCGGTTCGGTGGGAGCGGGAGCTTCAGTAGGAGCTTCGGTAACGACGGGGGCTTCTGTGGCTGCAGGAGCCTCCGTGGCGGGTGCGCCACAAGCTGACAACAGTATCGAAGCAGTTACGACGAGAGTCAGCAGGACAAACATGAAACGTTTATTCATATCTTCTCCTCTAAGAGATATAAGGTTGATGGGGCGGGTAACGTCCCTGATAGAGTGATAATACCTCATATCAAATTGACAAACAAGTACGCTTGTCTTAAAAAAGGGTGAGCAATGCACTATTTTATTTTTTACCTCTGATTTTCAGGTATCTATGGCAAATAGTTTGAGTTCCGTTTTATCCCCCGGCAGCTGGATCATGTGCTTGAATTTTAGTCCCGCTTTTTCCAGTACGCGGATCGAACCTGTGTTGTCGGGCGTGGTGATGCCCAAAATCCGCCGGATTCCCAGTGTGTCCCTGGCGTACGCCAACACAGCAGATGCGGATTCGGAGGCGTAGCCCTGCGACCAGTATTCCGGCAGAAAGGCGTAGCCGATATCCACATCTTCCAGCCCGTCGCGTTTGATCAACCCGCACATGCCGATCGGAATTTGACATGTTCGCAGCAGGGTCAGATATACTCCAAAACCTAAGCGCTCATAGGCATCGATATAGCGCGTCAGGATGATCTTGCGTGCATCATCCAAAGTCCGCACGCCCCGGTCCCCGATGAATTGAATAAAGGAGGGCTGGTTCAACAGGTCAAGCATGAACGCAGCATCGTCAACGGTGAACTCGCGGAGAATTAAACGTTCAGTTTCAATGATGGTCATGGGCTTTACCTTACAATTAATTGAGGGTAGATCATAAAAAAAAAGGGGTTTTTAACTCAGTAATTAAAAAGGCACCCCATCAATTGACAGGATGCCTTTTCTCGAAGTCAGACAAATTAAACCTGGACGAATTTCTCCGGTTTTGTGTTGCAGACCGGGCAGGCACCTGTTGGTTTGCCGAATTCAATGTAACCGCAGACCGGGCACAAATAGAATTCAACTTCCGTTAGATCCTTGCCTTGTTGTACAGCTTCCAATGCCAGTTTATATAGTTTGGCATGGACAGCCTCCGCTTCGAGAGCGTAGCCAAACATGCGCTTGGATTTATGCTCTTCAGCCTCAGCCTGTTTAAACATGGGCGGATACATTTCTTTTGTTTCGTATGTTTCGCCTGCGATGGCGGCTTGCAGATTTTCAGCAGTGGAGCCAACGCCGTCCAATGACTTAAAATGCCCTTCGGCATGGATCCGTTCTGCCTCGGCGGTGGTGCGGAATAGCTTCGCGATATTAACAAAACCATCCTGCTCCGCTTTTTTAGCGAATGCGCGATACTTTTGATTTGCCTGACTTTCACCTGCAAAAGCTGTCTTTAGATTATCCTGTGTGCTTGCCATTTAAAGCCTCCTGATATCAGTTTGTGGAAATTATCACATCCATTGTATAACAATATCGGTTTTTTTGCATATGTAATGACCAAATATTGGTTGAATGAAGTAGGGATTTGTCTCACTCTTTAATCCATGCTTACCATGGGAGGTTTATTTTGAGGAGTTTTCTCTTTTAGTTCCTGGTGTGGTGAAAAGAATACCGCCGCCAGCCCAAGCGCGGCGGCTGCGAAGGCGATGACAAAGACCAGGTGGATCGAATCTGCCATAGCGAGACGCACACCTGCGTCAACGACAAGCTGTGAGCCGGGTAAAGGATCGAGTAATTGTTTTACCAGTTTTGGGTCAAGGCCGGCCGAGCTCAGGTTGGAGGCGAGGCGAATGCTCAATGCAGCCCCCATTACACTTACGCCGAGAGTCCCGCCAATTGAACGGCTAAATTGAAGCGTTGAAGTTGCAGTTCCAAGATAACGACGTTCCACGGTTGTTTGTACTGCCACCAAAAATGATGGGATGGAGAGACCCATCCCAATACCCATGATGCCGACAAAGATCATCATCATCACCTGGCTTGATTCTGCCCCGATCAATGTCATCAGGGAGGTGCCTGTGAAGAAAATGGAGGTGCCGATCACTCCCAGCTTGCGCTGACCAACTGTCAGGATCAGTCTCATTCCGATGATGCTTGCAGTCACCCACCCCAACAACATTGGCGTGATGGTAATTCCGGCTTGCGTGGCACTGGTTCCCATCACCGCTTGAACAAAGAGCGGGAAGAATGATACGCTCCCAAACATAGCCCAGCCTGTAAATATACCGTGGGCGATCGCGGTGGCAAACAGGCGGTCACGGAAAAGGTGGATCGGCAGGATCGGGTCTGCGGCGCGGGTTTCAACCCAGATCAAAATAACGAAGAGCGCGGCAGCAGTGACGATCAACAACCAGCTGTCGAATGTACCAAAATCCATTAGACCCAGCAACAGCGAGGTGACGCTGGCAGTTAACAACGAGGCGCCGAAGTAATCCACTGCAGACCGTTTAAGGTATTGATCCTGTTCCTGCCAAGCAAAGGCTACCAGTGCTGCGGCAAGCAAGCCTGGAATGATATTGATGTAGAAGACCCAATGCCATGTGAATTGATCCACGATAAAACCGCCGAGGAGTGGGCCGACAATGGATGAGACACCCCACACGCCAGAGAAAAATCCCTGCATTTTGGCGCGCTGCTGCAAATTGAACATCTCGCCGATCAGGATAAATGCCAAAGGTTGCACTCCGCCTGCGCCAAGCCCCTGAAGGGCACGCGCGAAAATAAGCTGTGTCATGCTGTTTGCCAATCCGCTCATCACAGAGCCGATAAGAAAGAGTGTCATGGCGATCACATAGATTCTGCGGCGTCCATAAATATCCGATAGTTTTCCGTATAACGGAACAGATGTAGTGGATGCCAGCATGAACGCCGAAAAAACCCACGAGTAATGTTCCAACCCGCCCAATTGACCGACGATGGTTGGCATGGCGGTTGCAACGACAGTTGATTCCATGGAAGCCAAAAACAGGCTGAGCATGACGCCAATGGTGACAAGAATGATGCGGTTCCGTGACATAAAATCCTTTTAAGGCACACTTTAAGTGGTTAAATATTTTGGCAATCATACTCCAAAACAATACAGGGATTGGCAAAAACCAATTCCTGTATTAAAGGATGCTGCAGGCGTTTTGAATTGAAGGTTGGAAGGACGACTGTATACAACTGATCTAACTGCTTTACAAAAAAGGGCGGGTAATTGGAATATCGAATTCCTTTGCCCATAGCCAGGCGGTGACAGGCAATTGAGGAGAAGAGCTTTTTGACGCGGTACAATTGTCATTCACCATGAAAATACTTTACTTCTCCCTTGGTTATTCCACCCATGATTATCGTTTTTTAAAAGCCATTTCAGAGGGTGGTCATGAGGTGTTCTTTGTCCAATTGGAAGGGAACAGCCGGCAGGTGGAAGACCGCGTTGTACCGCCGAATGTTGAATTGGTAGTGTGGAAAGGAGGGCGTGAATCCTTTCGCTGGGGCAACCTACCCAAACTGATTCTGGACTTTCAGCGTTTGACCCGGAAAATCAAACCGGATCTCATCCATGCGGGGCCGATTCAAACCTGCGCTTTTATCGCTGTTCTCAGCGGATCTCATCCCCTTCTTACCATGTCCTGGGGTTTTGATTTAATGGATGATGTGCATAAGAACAGATGGTGGGAATGGGTAACGCGTTACACTTTAAAACGTTCAACTTTTTTTACGAGCGATGCAATGGTCACGCGCAACAAGGCGGTGACGTACGGAATGAATCCCGAGAAGACGATCGTATTCCCCTGGGGTGTAGATCTTGAGCACTTCAAACCCGCAGCGGTCGATGTTCAAGGTTCCACATTTACATTATTTTGCAATCGTGCCTGGGAAACCCGTTACGGGGTGGATGTGCTGGCGCACGCTTTTGTCAAAGTGGTGCAGCAGAATGACACGGTAAACCTGCTCCTGCTTGGCGGTGGTTCGCAGGGAAATGTCATTCGAAAGATCCTGGAGGGCGGCGGCGCGCTGGAACGGGTCGCTTTTGGCGGGCAGATTTCGCAAACAGTTTTACCAGACTGGTATCATCGGGCTGATTTGTACATCTCGCCTTCGCATGTGGATGGTTCGTCTGTGTCGCTGATGGAGGCTCTTGCCTGCGGTTTGCCCTGCCTGGTTTCGGATATCCCCGCCAACAAAGAATGGGTGTTTGAAGGGGAGAACGGGTGGTTGTTCCGTGATGGTGATGCCGATCATTTGGCTGAGAAGATTCTGACGGCTATTTCTCAAAGGGAATATCTACCCAGAGTCCGTGAAGCAAGCCGCAGGACGGCGGAACTTCGGGCGGACTGGAAAAAGAATTCCGAGGCATTAATGAAGGTCTATCGAGATTTATTTTGATTTATCATTGTGAGGCGGGCGTCTTTTCTGGTGCATTCCGAATGCTTTTATCGGGACGAAGTTATTCCCGTGAATCGCGCCCGTGGAACGACATGAAAGATCATATAGATGTGGAAGGAAAATAATATGCTCAATAAAAAAGATTTGTTGGATGGTTTTTCAAAAACGAACGTAAACAAGGGCGGGACGATCGTGGTGCACACGTCTTATAAATCACTAGGCGGTGTGGAGGGAGGTGCTGATACAGTGATCGATGCACTGCGCGAACTGGTGGGGTCGAAGGGCACAGTATTGTTTCCTGCGTTTAATTTTCAGTCGTGGACCGAGACACATTATTTTGATGTGGCTGAGACGCCTTCAAAGATGGGCATGATCACAGAATTGGCCCGTCTGCGTCCTGATGCCAGGCGAACCCCGCACCCGATCTATTCCTTTTCTGTTTCCGGGGCATTGGCAGATGAGTTTTCCAAAACAGAAGATGTGGAAGCCTATGGACCGAATTCCGCGTTTGCTTTGTTCCACAAGTTAAATGCGACAATTATCAGCATTGGATTGGATTTTAACAGCTCGTTTTCGATGCACCACTATATTGAATATAATATTGGTTGTGCCTATCGCCGCGTGAAGGAGTTCGCAGGCATTTACATGGGTTATGACCGTAAACCCCAGGTCAGAACTTATTCAATGTTTGTGCGTTTGAACGACCGTGTAAAAACCTACATTGTGCCCGGTATGAATGATCTGCTGGCGGAAGGTGTTATCAAGGAAATTCAGGTCGGCGCGGCAAAAGTCCACCACCTGACTGCCAACGAGTTTTTTGATAATATGTCTGTGATCGTTCGTGAACATCCTGAAAAATTGCATTATATTGAAGACCCGAAGTATTAATTGATCATAAGTCATTGCAGGCAGGATTTTCTTTCTGAGATCATCCCAAATGCTCTTATCGGAGCAAATCAACCCAAAAATATTTTTGAGATTGTTTCGGTTAAAAACAGAGCACCCTTACAATGACAGGAGAAAACCATGAAACCCTACACCTCCCTTAAATCCATTCTTGCGGAATTTTTTCCTTTGCACAGGACTTTAGCGTCCGACGATCACGATAAAACATTGGAGATTATCGGCGCGTACATGCCTGATTCGTCGAATTACACAATTGAGACTTATAAACCTCTGGAACCCGCCTGGACGTGGCAGGTCCCTGAACGCTACGTTGTTCATGAAGCATATCTGGAAATTGAAGGCGGCGAGCGTGTGTTGGATTTCAAAAATAATCCGCTGCATATTGTCTCTTATTCCATACCGGTTGATCAGTCACTCACGTTTCAAGAGCTCCAGCCGCATTTGTTTTTTAATGAGAAACTTCCTCATGCCATTCCCTGGGTCTTTAAATATTATGACCGCGATTGGGGATTCTGTCTGCCGAAGAATCTCTTTGATAAACTTCCACGCGACAAAAAATATCGTGCCGTCATTAGATCGGAATTCCTCACCGATCCCAAGCAGGGTTTTAAAATGGCAACCGCTGTCATTCATCCCGAAGGCGGGGCTAGCGCCTCGGCTGGTGAAATTATCGTGCAGGCGCACACCTGTCATCCTGCGCAAGCCAACGATGATGGCGCGGGCGTGGTTAGTACGATCGAATTGGCACGACGGCTGGCTGAAAAACCCCTGCCTGCCGGTTCCATGAGTGTTCGATTTTGGCTTGGGCCAGAGACCATTGGTACCATTGTTTATCTCTCGCACAACGAACACCTGATCCAAAACCTGCGCGGCGGAATCTTCATGGAAATGACGGGCAACAAAAACAAGATTGCCTGGCACCATACCAGGCAGCACACGCACCTGCTTGACCGTATCACAAATCATGTTGTGAAGGATCTCGCGCACGATGAACGCGATTTTGCCGCCGCCCCAGCCAATGATGAACGCGTTATCAATGGACCTGGTGTTAATGTGCCGTGCATATCCATTAACCGCTGGCCTTATGATGAATATCACACCACCGATGATAATCTTGATATTATGGACGAGGGTATGCTCGTCGACGCTGCGGCAATTGCAGAACAGGTCATCCGTATTTATGCCACCAATTACATTCCAAAGCGCAGCTTTCGCGGTCCGGTCTTTCTGAGCGGCAACGGCCTCTGGGTGGATTGGCGAGAGAACTGGGCACTCAACCGCGCCATCGAAAAGATCATGATGCGTTTCGAGGGTACTCTTTCCGTTTTTGACATTGCCGAGCAGGTTGGACTTGATTATTTCATGGTCCGTGATTACATTGAAAAATTCCGCGCCAAGGGATTTGTCACACCCCTGCCGATCCCATCCGAAGCGCAATCTGAGTAGTAACACTACCAGCCGGCACTGCAAAATAACATGAAGCAAAAAATCGTAGCCATCATTCAAGGACGCATGTCTTCTTCCCGTCTGCCGGGAAAAATCCTTTCTGATATTGCAGGACAACCGATGTTGGCACGGGTTTTCATACGGACTTCGCGTGCGCGGACTCTTGACGAAGTCATCTTCGCCACGACCATCGATCCTTCCGATGACCCTGCGGCGGAATATTGTGATTTTTCAGGACTTCCCTTTACCCGCGGCAGTTTGTTTGACGTGCTTGACCGATATTATCAAGCGGCATCCCAGGCAAAGGCGGATGTGGTTGTCCGCATCACCGCGGACTGTCCGGTGATTGACCCCGACCTGATTGATGATGTTGTCAATACTTTGGTTGATAATGAGTATGATTTTGTATGCAACCGCCTCCCGCCGCCATGGAGCCGTACTTATCCCATCGGTTTGGATGTGGAAGCCTGTTCCTTCAAAATTCTTAAGAAAGCCTGGGAGAAAGCCAAAGAACCCCAACACCGCGAACACGCCATGCCTTATTTTTACGAAGGTGTAAAACTACATAATGAAAGCCGCACCCTGCAAACAGGTATTTCTCCGCGTGGATTCAACGTTGCCCTGCTGCATAACACCACCGACTTTGGTGACTACCGATGGACAGTGGACACTTTAGAAGATCTTGAATTCATGCGTCAAATTTATAAACGGTTTAATGGCCGTGATGATTTTACCTGGAGGGAAGTTCTGGATGTAGTTCACGATGAGCCAGAATTAATGGAAATCAATGCCGGGGTTGAACATAAAACCTTGAAAGATATTGATAAACGGGCTTTGAAAGATTAGAAAGTGTGCGGGTTCGAATCTTTAGATATTGAAACATTTACGCCTTTAAAACCATAAAATAACCCCGATGCCATTAATTACCCTGTTTTCCGCCCCCAAGCCATTCACCAATCCGCACATTGCGATGATTCAGCGCAACGCGATCCGTTCATGGACTCTACTCCCGGATGTTGAAGTCATTTTGCTGGGCATGGAGGAAGGTTTGGCCGAAGCCGCACAGGATCTTGGCGTAAAGCATATTCCTCACGTGGCCTGCAATGCGGGGGGCACGCCTTTAATTTCATCCATGGTCCAGTTGACACGGGAAAATAGCAGCAGCGGTCTGCTTTGCATTATCAATGCTGACATAATTCTCATGCCTGATTTCGTTGACGCCGCCCGCAGGTCAAGTATTCAACGCGATCAATTTGTCCTTCTAAGCCAACGTTGGGATCTGGATATTGCCCAACCCATAGATTTCACCGCAGACTGGCAAAGCCGCCTTCAGTCTACCGTTCACAGTCAGGGACAACTCCACCGCCCTGCCGGCAGTGATTTCTTCCTCTTTCCCAAATCCTGCTATCAAGTCATCCCGGATTTCACCGTCGGCCGCGCAGGCTGGGACAATTGGATGATCTACAAATCCCGCAGCGAGGGTTGGACGGTGATCGATTGCACCCCGTCGGTGATGATCGTTCACCAGAACCATGACTATAACCACCTGCCTGGCGGAAAATCACATTATGACCACCCCGACACCAACGAAAATATTCGTCTTGCAGGCGGACAGGCTAACATACGCTATACCATTTTGGATTCAACCTGCAGCCTTGTTGATGGTAAACTTGCGCGCCCAAGGATGACCTCCCTGCGCTTCACGCGGAAGATCGAGTTGTTCCTGCGTAAGCTATTTTCCTTTCTTCCTGAAAATGAAATTGAAAATCTTGCCCGTCCCAAACGATGGAAGAAACGATTTAATAAATTATTCAAATAACCGCCGGGATGGAGCACGAATCCGCCCCTGCAAGGAATATAAATGCGAAAAGGCCAAAACCCAGCCAAATTTGTCAAAGATGTAGCCCGCCCCGAGCGGATCACTGTTGCATTGCTGAATTACATCCCCTTTTTGAGCGGGTTTTATGCCGAGACACTCGAAGTGCTAAAAGCCTCGCTGGAGTCGATGCGCAAAGACGCAGGTTTGCCATTTGATCTGATGATTTTTGACAATGGCTCATGCAAAGAAGTATGCGAATATCTGATAAATGAAAAAGAAGAGGGGCGCATCCAATATTTAATTTTTTCCGAAAAGAATATGGGCAAAGGGGGGGCATGGAATGTAATGCTGACAGGCGCGCCTGGCGAGATCATTTCCTACACTGACAGCGACGTTTTGTTTTCCCCGAACTGGCTTTCCCGTTCCGTGGAGATTCTTGAAACCTTTCCCAACGTGGGTATGGTGACTGCACGCCCTTTCCGCACACCTCCCGAGTTTTATGAAAGCACGTTGAATTGGGCGCGGGACAATGCTGTCCTGGATGAAGGTCAGCTCATCCCTTGGGAAACCTTCCTTGAATTCAATCTTTCGCTTGGTCAAACTGAAGAAGAAAATCGAAAAGTTTACGCCGAGACAAAAGATTGGCGCGCCCAATATAAAGGCGTGACGGCGATGGCGGGAGCCTCTCATTGGCAGTTCACTGCGTATAAATCCACGCTGCAACAATTCCTACCCTTTGAAATGGATAAACCAATGGGACAGGTCCGCCAATTGGATAAGCGCATGAACGATGCAGGCTTGTTGCGATTGATGGTCTCCGACCCGCTGGCGATGAACATGTCCAATACGCTGGGGTATCTGCGCGGCGAGTTGAGACAGGCCGGAAAGAAGAAATCTGTTTCGTTTGCAAAACGCATTTTGGAACTCGGAATTGTCAGAAAGATCCTGCTGACAGTGTATAACAAGATCTTTGTCTGGTATTACTCTTAAGCAATCCATCCCAACCTCTTGATCTATCATTTATGAAAATATTTATATCCACTATTTCAAATTTTCCCTGGTATCCCCTTGCCATCAGCGCCTATCCTGTGCTGGCACTGCTTAATGCCAATACGGGAGAAGTTCACTCCGATGCGGCACTCCGTCCCCTTCTGGTTTCGATTGTATTTGGCGGACTTCTATATTTTGTCCTCTGGCTGGCCTTTAGGCAGCTGAATAAAGCCGCTTTTTTGACCGCACTCTGGCTGGCGTTGTTCTTCTCATATGGCCATGCCTATATTTATATTGATGAAAAATACCCCGATACAGGTTATAAATCCTGGATGCTCCTTGGCTGGGGGATCCTGTTTTTGTTATCCATCATCTGGGTTACCCGTCCAAAATTGACATTCGCCTCCTCAGCTTCGACACTGAACACGGTGGCTCTTGCCTTGTTGGTCATGTCCGGGGTGCCGATCATTTTTGCAGGCGGAGCGCGAAGTGTACACGCGCTGGGCGCTCATAATGCCCCTATTCAGGATGATCTTGTTTTGCCGGCGAATCCACCTGATGTCTATTATTTCATTCTCGATTCATACGGGCGCAAGGATTTGTTGGAGTCGGCGTACGGCTATGACAACACCGCGTTTTTAACCGCATTGAAAGAGCGTGGATTTTTCGTGGGCGAGTGCAGTCAAAGCAATTATGTTCGCACCGAAATTTCTCTTGCTTCATCGTTGAATATGATGTATTTGCAGAAACTCGATGATGCGTTCAACCCCAAAAGTACGGCACGCCGTATTTTGTGGGATTCACTGAAACACAGTGCCGTGCGTTATAACTTTGAAAACATGGGCTATAAGACCATCAACTTCGCGACGGGTTTCGCATGGAACGAACTCGATGATGCGGATATTTTTGTTGAGCCGCCGCCGCTGACCTCAGGCATGACCGAATTTGAAGGACTCTTTTTGCGGACAACGCTTGGTCGCTATATCCAGGATCTAGGCTGGGTTGACCCTGATGCTGTGATGGGGCAGGCTTTCCGAGACCGGTTCAACAGTATTTTTAATAGCATGGATGGCCTGGCAAAAATGCCAGAACCAACTTTTGCCTATGTCCATCTCATTTCACCGCACCCGCCATTCGTGTTTGACCCCGAGGGCGAACCCACTTATCCGCCTGATTTTTGGAATGAACAACGCGAGTATCCCTATAATTCTTATGCCAGGGGTTATACCAACCAATTGACATGGCTCAATAAAAAAACACTGGATGTAATTGACACCCTGCTTGCTGAATCAGACACGCCGCCGGTCATTATTTTGCAGGGCGACCATGGCCCATGGATGCAAACAAAGGAACATCGCATGTGGATATTCAATGCGTATTTTCTGCCAGGGCATAACGACGAGTTGTATTCAACCATTACGCCTGTCAATACCTTCCGCATTGTTTTCAACGCATACTTTGGCGGCAGGTATGATATTCTTAAAGATGTCAGTTATTTCTCGCCTGTTCCAAACCTGTATGACTTTTCTGAAATTCCAAATACCTGTGGTGATTAAATGCCGACCATACTCATGACAGCCCCCTATATGATCCCTTTTTTGGATCGTTTCATGCCCGTTTTTGAAAAATATGGCATTGACCTCATTACCCCGGATGTTCAGGAACGAATGGAGGAGGACGAGCTGCTCAATTATGCGGGTCAGTTTGATGGGACCATCTGCGGCGATGACCGCTACACGCCGCGGGTGATTGAAGCCTGCATCCCGCGCCTGAAAGTAATCTCCAAGTGGGGGACGGGTGTGGATTCGATCTCCGCCGAGGCCTGTTCGCAGTTTGGGGTGAGGCTTGGGCGCACACCAAACGCTTTTACTACTCCCGTATCAGATACCGTCCTCGGCTATTTGCTGGCCTTCGCCCGCAGGGGGCCATGGATGGATGCTGCCATGAAACGTGGTGAATGGCACAAAATTCCAGGGAAAACACTCAGCGAGTGCACATTGGGGATCATTGGTATTGGTAATATTGGCAAGGCGGTTACCCGCCGCGCGCGAGCTTTTGGCATGAAAGTGCTCGGCACAGATATTGTTGAAATTGATCATGTATTTGTTTCTGAATCCGGGATCCACATGACCGATCTAGACTCGCTGCTTGCTGATTCTGATTTTGTCTCAGTCAATTGTGACTTGAACCCAACCTCACAGCATCTGATCAATGTGAATACAATTGCTAAAATGAAACCCTCGGCAATTCTGATCAATACTGCGCGCGGTCCGATCGTGGATGAAACCGCCCTCGTTGCCGCGCTAAATGCGAGCCTGATCGGCGGTGCAGCCCTGGATGTCTTTGAATTTGAGCCGCTGCCCAAGGACAGTCCGCTGTTGAAGATGGACAATGTCATGCTGGCTCCGCACAACTCCAATTCCAGCCCGGCCGCCTGGGAGAGAATTCATTGGAACACGATCAGGAATCTGCTGGATGGGCTGGGAATGGATTCAAGAAATTTGAGGGATGACCATAAATAACACCGGAAAACCATTAAATTGAAAACACCATCGAATCAATTGTCAAAATTCGTTTAAACCAGGATGAATACTATGATGACAGATAATAATGTGCTTCTCATTACCGGTGCGGCAGGTGGAATTGGCCGTGCAACTGTGCATCTTTTTGCCCAAAAAGGCTGGCGCGTCATTGGCGTGGACAGGAATCCATTTGCCCTCCCGGAAGAGCAAATGGATAATGTGGCTGGGGTCGAAGAGTTCCCGCGAAATGGACTTTTCATTCAAGCTGATATTGCCCGCCCCGAGGAGATACAAGTCATTTTTGAAAAAGCTCATGCCTTTACCGATACCTTGGGCGCGCTGGTTAACAATGCCGCCCTGCAAATTGCAAAACCGCTGATCGAAACCACCGTTGAAGAATGGGATGCAGTCATGGCTGCCAATTTGCGCTCGGTGTTCCTTGGTGTCAAACTAGCTTACCCTCTGCTCAAAGCACGCGGCGGCGCGGGTGTGGTGAATGTTTCCTCAGTCCATGCAATTCAAACCTCCGCCAATATCGCGGCTTACGCTGCATCCAAAGGAGGATTGCTCGCCCTAACCCGTGCCATGGCAATCGAATTCGCGCCCGATAATATTCGTGTTAATGCGGTTCTGCCCGGTGCAGTGGATACGCCCATGCTCCGCGCTGGACTTGGACGCGGGCATCTTGGCGGCGAAAATGTTCAAGCCCGCCTTGATAATCTTGCGCGCAAAACGGTCAACGGGCGGGTAGGCACGCCTGAAGAAATTGCTCATGCCATTTATTTCCTCGCCGATAACGAACAGTCTTCTTTTATGACAGGTCAAGCCATGGTCATGGATGGCGGCGCCACTGCAAGACTCAGCACCGAATAGGGATCATATGGGCTTGACTTGGTCCTTCTTTGGCAGTCATTGCTGTCTGTAGACAATATTTCTCCAAGCCATGAAACTGCCCATGACCTTGCTTGTTCGGTATTTGTTTTTCTTCAATGCTTTTGTGCTCGCGGTTTTTGGCGGGGCATCTTTTCTGCGTGTTGATCCAAACCCGGGCATGAACATGGGTTACAAAGTCTATGCCATCCTGTTTTTAGGTGACGCCCTGGCCATGCTGCTTTGTGGGCTGTTGATCAACAGGAAGTTCCCTGTTGTCTTTTGGATTTCTGTCACGTTTCTCAGCCTCAACATCATCCTGACCATCTTCGATCAATTTGGTTTAATCGACCTTTTCTTCGCTACGATGAATATCTCCACGCTTGGGTCTTTACTTTTTCTTCGCAAGGAGTTTCTCACCCAATGAAGCAAACACTTAAATCGATGCTCCCGGCACAGATGCTTCAAGTTGTCAAGAATAGCTACGATGCTTTTCGACGTTTGCCGCAGCTGCCAGCGGCTTATTTTCATCCCTGGCGGAGAGAGAGCATTCGCCGCCTGGCTGGGTTGAAGAATATAAATAAAGGGAAACGCGCTTTTATCATCGGAAACGGCCCCAGCCTCAAACAAACCGACCTGTCCAAACTTAAACACGAATTCACCTTCGGGATGAATCGAATTTATGTCCTATTCCCCGAACTTGGATTCCAGACGACATATTTTTGCTCGATCAACGACCTGGTCATTGAACAATTTACCGCAGATATTCTTGCGCTTCCCATGCCAAAATTTTTGGCATGGCGATCCAATCGCCACTTTAAAGATCTTCACCCTTCAAACGCCGATCTTCCAACTTTTCTTTACACATCCTATACAGGTCCGCGTTTTTCCCCTGATGTGCGTGGGCGTGTATGGGAGAGCGCCACAGTCACCAATGTCGCGCTTCAACTAGCCTTTCACATGGGGTTTGAAAAAGTGATCCTGATCGGTGTTGATCATAACTTCACCTCGAAAGGCGAAGCAAATAAAACGGTCATCTCGCAGGGCGATGACCCGAATCACATGTCCCCCAATTATTTTGGCAAAGGGATCAAATGGCAGCTGCCCGATCTTGATACCTCAGAAATTGGGTATGCCCTGGCGCGTGATGCATACCAAAAAGCGGGCCGGGAAGTATTGGATGCGACGGTTGGCGGAAAGCTGACCATCTTCCCTAAAGTGGACTACAATTCGCTTTTCTGATAGACGATTTTTCCGCATCCCCCGACTTTCATTCCTGCCCATAATGACCCTTGTTTCCATCATCACCCCCTCATTCAATCAAGCCGCATATCTTGAGCAGACCATTAATTCTGTCTTGAATCAAGAATACCCGAATATTGAATATATTGTGATGGACGGCAGCTCAACCGATGGGAGTCCCGCAATTATTAAAAAGTATGCCGATAAACTGGCATACTGGGTTTCAGAAAATGATCAGGGGCAGGCGGATGCCATCAATAAGGGGTTTGCACATGCTACAGGTGATATTGTTGCCTGGCTGAACTCGGATGATTATTACCTGGCAGGGGCAGTTAGTGCTGCGGTAAAGAAATTTGAAGAACACCCCGATGTGACATTGGTTTATGGAAACATGCTTGCAGTGGATGAGCATTCAAAAACCTTCAACACCCTGACCTACAGACAACTGACGCTGGAAGATTTGTTGTGCTTCCAGATCATTGGCCAGCCCGCTGTTTTCATGCGCCGCACTGCCCTGCAATCTGCTGGCGGACTTGACCCCAGCTTTCACTTTATGCTCGATCACCACCTCTGGATTCGCATTGCCCGGTTGGGAAAAATCCTGTATGTGGATCAGACCTGGGCCGCGGCGCGTTACCATCCTGAGGCAAAGAACCGTGCCAAAGCCGCTGAATTTGGGCGTGATGCCTTCCGTATTTTGGATTTTGCCGGACAGGATAAAACCTTTGCCCCCATTTTGGCTGGAGTCAGCCATCGTGCCCGCGCCTCAGCCAACCGTGTAGACTCTCGCTACCTGCTTGATGGCGGTCAGCCTGCCGCCGCCCTTTTTGCATGGATGCGTGCTCTGTTTATCTACCCGCCGACAGCTTTGGCAAGGTTGAATATCCTTGCATCTATTTTTTTGGATTTGTTTGGTTTGGGGAAAATTCGGTCTGCGATTTTGAGCTGGCGCGGGGCCAGGCACGAGAAAAGATAATATTTTGCCGGCCATGTTAAAAAGGTCCCGCCGTCGATCAGCATGGGGGGGACATGCTCATCAAACGGCGGGGGACACCTATATACCAATAAAAGGGAGGGCAGGTGTCAGTGACTAGAATATACACCAAAACAGTCCGAATAAGATTAAGAAAAGATTAGAAATTTGACTAAAATTATCCTAATCAATTCCCTTTGTTACCAAAGATCTTTAACCACTCCTCTACTTCTGTGGCTGAAAGTTTTTTTTCATTTCCATTTGGTTCTGGAATTGAGTTAAGCGCCTCCCTCAAAATTTTCACAAACTCTTCCGAAGATATTGACTGCGACTGGAATACCCGGGCTGCGCTTTGTACCTCCCTATCCGACGATACCACGATCCAGTTCCGTGCGTCTTTTTCCATCCTGCTCAATCGCGCGCGGATGGCATCATCAGCTGTCTGCCCCAGCCTGACAAAGTGCGCCCGTACAGTTCCCATCCTGCGGCTTCCCGCCTGACCGATGGGAGCGCCATCGAAATACACCTCAATCTGCTGACGTTTCAGGCGTGCAAATTCCTGCAAAATTGCGACTAGCTCCAATTCATCATCAGGTGAATCCAGTCGCAATCCTGCTTTGGGAATTAAGTTATGTCCATCCACCAGGTAGGGCATGACATGATTTTATCAGAGCCAAACGGCCTTTTTGTGGTTTTGCCCTGCATCCAACTCCGCTACAATCCGTAGATAATAGTAAATCGAATATAATGTGTTCATCAAAGGAGATTTAAATGGACGAGAAGAAACCCTCCAACCTAAGTGTGTCACAACAGGGCGGCGTGGTCCGCAATGTGCTTAATCAACTTAAACTCATCTTACGTTTGATGGGTGATAATCGGGTAAATATATTTGCCAAACTAATTCCGGTTGGCGCTTTTGCCTATCTAATTCTTCCAGCTGACCTGGTGCCGAATATTGCACTGCCCGTTATTGGTATGCTGGATGATGCCGCAATCTTATGGTTAGGTTCCTATGTTTTTACCGAACTCTGCCCTCCTGAAGTTGTGGCGGAACACATGAAGGCACTTTCTGGTAATATGGAGATTAACGCGCAGGATGAAATTGTGGATGCTGAAACCACTGACATTAAAGAATAATATGAAATACCTGCTGATTTTTTTGACTCTGCCAATCCTTGCGTCATGTGGAGGATTGGCAGAGTTTGTTTCTCCCACCAACACTCCGCTGGTCCTTATTATGCCGACAGTTGCCCCTGCTCCCCAGGCAGAATCCCAGCCTTCGTCTGAAGCTTCCACCGCGCCAACCATTCCTCCTCCTGTGTATGCGGATTCATTCCCCCTCGCAACGGATTATGAGTGGAAGCCCATCATCAACGGGCTTCATCGTCCTGTAGATATTCAACCAGCCAATGATGGTTCAGGCAGGTTGTTTATTATTGAAAAGCAGGGTTACATAATAGTATATGAAAACGGCCGTCTGCTGGATGTGCCTTTTCTTGATATTACCGATCGTGTTAACGAGGGCGGCAATGAGATGGGATTGCTCGGTCTGGCATTTCACCCTGACTACGAGAAAAACGGTTTTTTCTACGTTAACTACACCGGCGAGGGCGGGCATACGCGAATTTCACGTTTTCAAGCAAGCGGAAATTCTGTCGATAAAAACAGCGAAACCGTTATGTTACTTGTTGAACAGCCCTACCAAAATCACAACGGCGGCGCTCTTGCTTTTGATACCGAAGGTTATCTTTACGCCGCTCTTGGTGACGGAGGTCTGGCCGGCGACCCGCACAAGAACGGGCAAAATATTTTATCCAAGCTTGGAAAAATTCTGCGGTTGGATGTGACGAATGGCGATCCGTACTCCATCCCTGCCGATAATCCTTTTGGCTCTGAAGTCTGGGCGTATGGACTTCGAAACCCATGGCGCATCAGTTTTGACCGGGGTACAGGCGACTTGTGGATCGGTGATGTGGGTCAGAGCCAATGGGAGGAGGTGGATTATCTTCCCGCCAGTTGGGGAGGCGGTGCAAATTTTGGCTGGTCTGTCATGGAAGGAAGTCATGCTTACGATAGTGAGCCGCAATCGGGGATGCTGCTCCCCGCCATGGAGTACAGCCATGCCGAAGGCGGGTGTTCCATCACAGGCGGATATGTCTATCGCGGTGTGATGCCTGATTGGAATGGAGTCTATATCTACGGTGATTACTGCTCAGGGAAGGTCTGGGCATTGATCCTGGTCAATGGGCAGTGGCGGTCCCGGGTTATATTCGAGACGGCTGTCACCATCACATCTTTTGGGCAGGATGAATCAGGTGAAATGTATCTTGCAAGTGACAATGGCAGCATCTACCGCCTGGTAAAAAAATAAGGATATATCATATCCTAAATAGGCACTTTGTCAGGGTAGTTTATGACGCCTGTCACTAGTCTGAAAAATGTTTTTCTTTTACACTTGGTTCATTATTGTTA
>CAYLOW010000042.1:0-19231 GCA_964385315.1 uncultured Anaerolinea sp. | reverse complement strand
CCGATCAACCGAGTTCAGGCTCGATCAACCCATAACTTCCATTGCGGCGGCGGTACAACACATTGATCTTGCTGGTCTTAGCATTATAAAAGATAAAGAAGTTATCGTGTCCCAGATTACGCATTTGTATCACAGCCTCATCTTCATCCATCGGGTACAGGACAAATTTCTTTTTGCGCGCCACGAGCGGGGAAAGTTCACCCGTCTCATCGTCAATGATGGGCTCGGCCGCCTCGGCAGCGGAGCGTCCGTCACCGCGCCCATGCTGGTGCTTGCCCTTGTATCTTTCAATTTGACGCTGCATGTTGTCGAGTGCCAGATCAAACGCAGCCAAAACCTCTTCTGCGCGTTCTTCCGTACGAAGTGTAAATCCCTTGCCATGTACTGTAAGTTGGGCGACATTACGATCCGTGGTGCTGCGTGCAGCTTTATAGTGTGTCAATTCCACTCGTGCTTCTTCAACTGCGGGCAGGTAATGGTCAAGATTTCCTGCCTTTTTATTTACATATTCCTCGATCTTATCGGTCAAACGAATATTACGTGTCTGAACTTCCACTTTGTTGGACATACGTCCTCCTTTTGGGGATGAATAAAATGGTCACAAAACGCTCACACATGCTTCAAACCGTGATGAGGCAACGCGCGCGCGACTGTCAACGCATAAACATCTTTTGCTCCTGCCAAAAGCAGTGCCTCGGCGCTGGCTGATAAAGTTGATCCGGTTGTTAAGACATCATCCAAGATAAGGATGGTTTTTCCACTTACCCCCGCTGCCTGAAACGCTCCAAGGACATTTTTCTGGCGTTCCAGTTTTGACAAGCCGACCTGCGAACGCGTCTCTCTAAAGCGCATCAGTGCTTTCGGTGCGAATTCAATATCCAACGCCATTGCAAGCGGATCTGCAACCATTCCTGCCTGATTATATCCCCGTTCCTTCATCCTTTGCCGACCTAACGGAATTGGAATCATCATGTCCACGTTCCAATTCAAGCTTTTCGCAAACCCAGTCATATGGGCCGCGAGAGCCTGGCCCATTGAAAAGTCACGGTAATATTTCAATTTATGTAATGCCTGCTTGACAGGGTCATCAAAACTGGACCGGGCACGTAAGGCGCGAAAATGCGGTCTATCCGCGCGGCAGGCATCACAAATACCTTTCACATCCTGTGGAAGACCGCACACATCACACAATGCACCACTCAAAATTTTCACGCGCTGCCTGCAATCTGCACACCAATGAGAGCCAACTTTTCCGCAGCCTCCGCTAACAGGCGGGAAAAGCAGGTCAAGCGCGCTCCAAAGCGAACGGGATAGTAAGTATGAAGTTTTTTCAATTCCGCATCTCTCACATAAGCGGTTGTTGTTTTTCTAGCTGATACTAATTGCCAAGCAAGGGGCCAAATGCGCCGGCGATCTGGAATGCAGCGGGCGCCATGAGAATAATCATAATGGAAGGAAAGGTTAACAGGGCCATGGGGATGATCATTTTTACCGGTGCTTTGTGGGCAAGTTCTTCCGCAAATTGACGCCGTTTCATTCGTAGTTGATCCGATTGAATACGAAGCACCTTCGCCAAACTCACGCCCAATATCTGGCTCTGGATGACGGCAGCAACAAAACTTGTCAACTCAGGCAGGCCAAGCCGGTCAGCCATGTCACGCAGCGCTTCACGCTGCGTTTTTCCCAGTTGTACTTCACGGATGGTACGCCCAAACATGACCGAGAGCTCATTTTCCCATTTTTCAGCCACTTTCGACATGGCCGCATCAAAGCCCAATCCCGCCTCAACGCAAATGGTTAATAGATCAAGTGCGTCCGGTAAAGCTTTACGCACCTCATTTTGGCGGCTATTGATCCGGCTTTGCAGCCACAATTGCGGAAAGAAAAAACCGATAACAGTAAATAACCCTACAACAAAAACAGTCCTTCCAAGCGGCCATTTTGTAGCCGATAAAAGTGAAATCAACAGCAAGCCGCCGCCAAAAATGGCTGCGCCGACAAAACGGGTTGCCAAGAAAGTTGCCGCTTCCATGCGACCTGGGTTTCCGGCCAATTCCAACTTTAAGGTCGTTTCCTGCAAAAGTTTCTGTGGTGTAAAACGTGTTGATATTTCACCGATCTTTTCTATGATCGGAATGAGTACCCGCTCTGCAAAAGGCTGCTGTAATTCGATTTGTTCAAGGGAAACCGCCTCCCCGCGCTGGGTTGCTTCAGCAAGACGCGCCATGACAGGATCAATATCTTCCTCCTGTTTCATGCGGGAATAACGGAAACCCAAAACAACGAGCACGACAACGCCAACTATGATTAATAAGCCAACAACAAGCCCAATAATTGTGCTGCTTCCCATGCTATACCTCGATATCTGCAATCTTCATCATGATAAAGTAACTGGTAAATATCAAGCCAAGCACCACGCAAATAATGGCTGCAGTGATAATCGGCCCGCCTTGTGTTACAGACATTAAGTATTCCTGATTAAGGAACCATAATACAAGAACAAGAAAAAACGGGATCATGGAAAGCACGCTTCCAGATGTGCGAACCTGCGACGTCAACACGCGCACTTCTCCCTTGATGCGTACCCGCTCACGAATGGTAAATGAGATGTTGTCCAAAATTTCTGAAAGATTACCGCCCACCTCACGCTGAACGTTGATGGCAGTAACAACAAAGTCAAGGTCTTCGCTCGGGATGCGGCGGAGCAGGTTATCTAGCGCGGTTTCCATTGAAATGCCGATCTGCATTTCCTGGATCACACGGCGGAATTCATCACAGATCGGTGCCGGCAATTCCTTGCTAATCGCCTCCATGGCTTGCATTGTCGAATATCCCGCGCGCAAACCATTAACCATCAGATTCAGCATGTCAGATAATTGATCGTTAAATTTTTGAAGACGTTTTTTTTGCTGTGACTTGACATACATCCCTGGAGCAAATGCGCCACCAATTGCGCCAATGGCAGCGGAAATTGGATGCCGGTTTCCCAGAAACCACGTAATAAGACCACCGACCAATATGGTGACGGCGATTAATACAAAATATTCGCCCACCTTAAATTTCAAATCGGCACGGGCAAGACTGCGTGCGACTCGGTCGCCGTATGATGTCTTTTCCACCCGCTTGGAGACCCAGTCCACAATTACAGATTTTTGAGCCTGGCGGGAAGCACTTTCCTTCGCGGTATCATCATCTAAGTATTGAGAAAGGCGCTTTTCAACAAGGGAGCGCTCGCTGTTCGACGAGACAACAACGCCAATGATCAACAATATGATTAATAAAATGCCGCCAATGATAATAATCGTGGTCATCATATCTAATTTTCCAAATAATGGATATAACTTTAATAACGACGGCGTTCGCCGATACCAAAGATGGAAGGTGGCAGGTGAATTCCTGCCGTTTCAATCTTCTCCATGAACTTTGGACGAAGTCCGGTGGGACGCGTGCGTCCAATAATCCTGCCGTTTTCTGTGCCGGTCTGCTCAAAAACAAAAATATCGGTCATCGTGATCACATCACCTTCCATACCGCTTATTTCTGTAATTGTGGTCACCTTGCGGCTGCCATCTCGCATACGCGCCTGCTGGCAGATTACATCCACTGCGCCTGCGATCTGCTCGCGAATCGCTCTGACCGGCAGATCCATACCCGCCATAAGACACATGGTCTCAATACGTGAGATAGCATCCCTCGGAGTATTGGCATGGGCGGTGGTCATCGAACCATCATGCCCCGTATTCATCGCTTGTAACATGTCAAGAGTTTCACCGCCGCGGCATTCCCCGACAATGATGCGTTCAGGACGCATACGCAGCGAATTCATAACCAGGTCACGAATGGAAACTTCACCGCGTCCTTCAATATTGGGCGGGCGGGATTCAAGAGTCACAACATGCTCCTGACGGAGTTGCAATTCAGCGGCATTTTCTATTGTTATGATACGCTCATCATCAGGGATGAAACCGGAGAGTACATTTAATAGGGTGGTCTTACCTGAACCGGTACCGCCTGAAATGACAATATTCAAGCGGGCTTCCACGCATGCTTTCAGGAATTGCACCGCTTCATTTGTAATTGACCCAAACTGGATCATTTGGTCAATTGAAATTGGATTCTTTGAAAATTTACGAATGGTTAAAACAGGGCCTACCAATGAAATGGGGGGGATAATCGCATTGACACGGGAGCCATCCTGTAAACGTGCATCCACATACGGGCTGGACTCATCAATACGGCGTCCCAATGGGGCAACAATACGATCAATAATCCGCATCACATGGTCATTACTTTCAAAAGTGATCGGTACACGATGAAGCTTGCCTTTACGTTCGATGTAGATATTTTTCGGTCCGTTCACCATGATTTCAGTGATCGTGTCATCTTCCAATAACGCCTGCAGCGGCCCCAAACCGAGAATTTCTGCGGCGATCTGTTCAAACAAGCGCGCGCGTTCAGGTCTGGAAAGAACAATATTTTCTTCCGTAAGTATTTGTTCGAATAAATCCTGAATCGTACGGCGGACCTCATCCGTTTTGGAGGCATCCATGGATGGATCAATTTCTGCAAGTAACTTGTTCTGAACACGGGTCTTTAAATCAAAATAGGAACCGACTTGCGGAGATGTGACCGGGGCACTGACCCGTCTGGCTTGCAATGACGAAAGTCTGGAGCTGTCGCCCCCTGAACCGGATGAGCCTGTGCCGCCCAGCTGCTTTGGCGCAGGGGAGGATTGCGGTGCGCCCTCCTGCTGACCTCCAGTTTGACTTTGTTCAATACGCCGAAGCAATGACATAATAAATCTCCTTAGCGCTTACCGGGCACTTCACTTTCAGATTCTAAAGTAGTCAGCCGCGCCCGAACCGCCTCAGCCAATGAAAGGATACCCCTTCCCACAGGCTGGGCTTTATTATCCAACATAAAAGGCACACCACGATTTACAGCTGTGATCACGACCTTCTCGTCAAGCGGTATCGTAACAGAAATTTCATGTTTAAGGCTTTCGCTTACCTTCTCTGGCGTAATTCCAATACGTTTGTCAAAACGATTCATTGCAAAAATAACACGTTCCTTTCCTACGCCCATCCCTTGCAACAGATCAAGGAATAATCGCGCATTCTTAATGGAAGGAATTTCCTGCGTGGTTAAAAGCACGATAACATCACTGATATCAAACATGGACAAAACGACATCCGAAAGAATATGCGAAGTGTCAATCACAATGTAAGCATGCATCCTTTGCAAATATTGCACCACTTTGGTAAATTGATCCGCTGAGATCTTATCTGCCATTTCAGGGCGCTGCGGTGCGGCAAGAATTCGCAAGCCGGAGGCAGCATGTTTAATTAATACATCTTCTACAATCTCCGGTTCCAATTCATCAACACGCGGAGCCAGATCGAGGACTGTATTCTTGCCCTGTTCGTTGATAAAAATCGCTACATCGCCAAACTGCAAATTCGCATCCACAAGTGCGGTGCGGGTATCTTCATTATTTAATGCAATCGCCAGATTCACTGCAATCGTCGTACACCCAGTCCCCCCTTTCGGGCTATAGACGGTTATCACTTTCCCTTTCGGTATGGCAGCAAAATTTGCCGCCATATTCGGCGCGCCAGCTGCGGATGCCGCTGCAAAATGCTGCTGCGCCCCCTTGGCCCTCTCTGCATGCGCCATTTCTCCTGCGCGTCGAATTGCAGATATTAGTTCATCACCCAGGGGTGGTTTGGTCAAAAAGTCACGCGCGCCGGCAAGCATTGCCTTTCGCATGTAATTCTGATCGCTTTGCACGGATAAAATCACCACCTGAATATAGGGCGATTTTTTTCGAATTACATCCGTGGCTGTAATGCCGTCAATATCCGGCATGTTGATATCCATCAACACAACATCAGGATCCAACTCTTGTGCAAGCTGGATACCCTCCCTGCCAGAACGCGCAGCACCAACAACGTCCACGTCCGACTCAAATTGTAGTAATTTACGAATATTCTCCCGTGTTTCAGCAATATCATCCACAATGAGTATACGAACTTTATCTACAGCCATATAAATACTTCCATTTATTCTGAAAATGTACGCCTAATGTTCCATGCCACACAACACATCTTTTTGCGGGGTTCCAAAAGGGCGATTGCTTGGATAACCTGATTAATTAATCCTATGGCGTCGCAATGGTCTCAGTTGGCGGCAATAAATATTGAAGTGCCGGTTGCAATGCATATGGAAGTTTTGCAGGAACAGGGATATTGTATTGGCTCAGCAGGAACTGCAGAGTTGCAGACTCCGTCGCCTGACGCGCCGCATCATTCGGATTACGCAATGTCATTGAAAGTCGGGTTTGCGTCCTGTTATTAGCTGAACCGCCAGGATCCACTAGTTGTAAATTGAGCAGGTATGTCAATGTGATTGAATCCTGTGGAGTGACAACTAGGGTAACAATATCCGGCGGGGCGACTGGCACAGGGTTTCCCTCAGCATCTGTGGGCGGAACGGAAGGCGTATCAACCGTCGCTCCTTTATCACGCGAGAAATTACCCAGCTTCATCACAACAACATCCTGCAGCATGGTCTGACAAACCATCCGGGGTCGCTGGGCTTCAGATGGCAACAAGAAATAAGGCTGCTGAAGTGATGGGTCCAATTCCAACCTGCCTTGAGGAGTACCTGCTGCACCAATGCCCAGAGCAAGAGAGGGCAAGCTGCTTTGACCATCAGCAGTAGTCGCAAAGCCCGTTCCCGTTAAAGTCGCGGTCAAATTTGGAAGTATCGTTTGAAATGTCGGGTCTACATCCACAAAAAGGAAGCAGGCATTAAGATTAACATGTGCCCCGTCCGTTATTGCATACCCGGATAAAGCAAAGCGATTTGTGGGGATGGACATGGCTGTCATACCTGGCGGGATCAATGCTGCCCATGTTGGGCCGGGCATTGTAACCGATGATGAAGTGTCACCAACCATTGCCTGAGTAATTACAACCCCCTGCTCAAGTGGAAGCTTTGCGACCTTGCCCACCAACAAAGGCTGTTCATCAATTGTATACATGACATCAAGGTTTTGTCCCTGGACGATTTGTATGGTTGCCAGCAGGTCTGCTGTAATCGTCCCCCCTTGTGGAATGGGTTGACCCGCAATATACACTTCAACATAAGCCGGCGCAACCACCTCTGCCGGTTTCATAAACTGGTTATAAGCCACAAACGCGACCACCCCGGCAATAATGATGATCAGGAACACAAAAATAAGGGTTCGAGCACGACGCATAAGACTCTCCTCTTTTCACAACCTGGAAATAGAGTTTTTATAACACATTCATTATACAAGAAAAATGGCAAAAACATAATCGATAATCAGGCTAGTCACAAGGCGCCCTCAAGGTCATGGAAGGATGAAAAAGGCTTTTTTCTTCATCTTCTTGAACAAATAAGCGATTATGTGCTATGGAAAAAACACATGATCAGACAAGTCGACTGGAATTGGCAAGCAAACGGTGCCTCACGTGAAGCCCAGAGTACAAATATAGGTAAATTTCTCTGACTCTTTTTGGTTCAAGAATAAATTCCTTCCCCTGCAGTAAGTATCAATCTTATTTATGCCTTAACAGTAAAAGGAATATCAGCAAAAATGAGACTTATTATGACTAATAAGTCTCATTTTTGCTACGCTGAATCATAGATTGGATAAACTTGAATTTATCATACTAAACGTATTTCCTATAACAGGGCCCAGGACCAGCAGAGCGACAAAAACAACGATAGCAACCAAAACCAAAATTAAAGCGTACTCAACCAGCCCCTGACCCTTCTCCTTTTTGGAAAACAGCATTAACTTCACCTCCTTTCGTGTTTGAAAATGATTATACGAACAAAGAAACAAATAATAAAATAAAAAACATAACTTAACCAATATTATACATTTTTCCAGGCAGATAAAACAAGTATCCCAAAAATTATCCACCCACAATATTGTTAGGCGGCTGGAAACAATGCTAAATGGGAAGAAAAATTATACTTTTGAAGGAACAGCAAAGGAAATTCGTGTTCCGGAACCAACTGTGCTGTCAACATCAAACTTACCGCCTAATATTTCTACACGTTCCCGTATAAGTTTTAAACCCAAGCTGGGGGAATCTTTCAATATATCAGGTGAAAATCCTTTTCCGTTATCTTCAATATTTACACGAATAAGGTCATTGCCAAGGTCAACTTGAATCTTTATCAAGGTGGCCTGACTGTGACGGGAGGCATTCCCCATCAACTCCTGCACGGCGCGGAAAATCATGACCTCCAAATACGGCTCGAGTCGACGTTCTGAGCCTGTCACCATCAGGCTCACATCCATCCCTGATTGGTCTTTAAAAGCTTCCGAGTACTTCTTCAACGTCGGCACCAGCCCCAGATCATCCAGCATCATTGGGCGCAATTCAAAAATAAAACCACGTACCTTCTGAAAAGTGCTCAGAGCAGAGTCTTTTAAATTTCCAAGTTCATCCTTTGCTTGAACAGGATCTGCATCTAATAGGCGCATAGCGATTTCAGTTTGCAGAATAAAATTAGAAAGCGCCTGAGCAGGGCCGTCATGCATCTGGCGCGACAACCTCTGGCGCTCTGCTTCCTGTGCATTAACGATCATCTCGATCCCAGCCATTTGATTTTTGACATTTGTAACTACAGAAGCAGTCGCTACAGTTCCGTCCACGCTACCCGATAATATTTTCTCCAAAATCCCCTTATATTTTTGAAGATGATCCTTGTCATTTTGAAGTTTCTCCAGCTGCCCACGCATTACAAAAAGCCGTTGTTGAACATCCAGGGCGGATTCATAGGACATTTTGAGATCTTCAATCGTCGCACCTTGTTTTTGTATCTGCTGAAGGTGCGATGTGATCGCGGTACTCCGCTGTGCGATCTTTCCAAGTTCTCCCTGACTTTGCTCGATCATCAACGTCACTTCACGCAGCGCGCGTTGTGTCTCTTCCAACTCATTTTGATAATCCGTCGTTTCATTGTCAGTCATATCATCACTCCTGAGTGTTAATATCAGCGTCTTTTAGCGTCACCCATCCGCGCTTCAAAGCGTAAACCACCGCCTGGGTTCGATCTTCGACTCCAAATTTTCTTAATATAGCGGTGACATGATTCTTAACAGTTTGATGGCTAATTCCCAACAGACTTGCAATTTCCTTATTGCTCATGCCGCGCACAACACAGGAGAGTACTTCCATTTCACGTTCGGACAATGGGTGGAATGGAGTACCAGGCTCGCTGTACGAACGGCGCGCTCCTTCAATCCTATCCTCAACCCACAGTTCAAGTTCACGGCGTGTAAAAACATTATGGTCAAAAACGTATTTGCCTTCAGCAACTTCGCGAATAATCCGAGAAAGACTTTGGGGCTCAATATCCTTTGAACAATATCCATAAGCTCCTGCAAGCGCCGCATGAATGGCTTGTTCCACATCGTCGTAACCCGTCATCAGAATAACCCGCGTTGGCAGCCGTTCCTGAGTTACTTGATGGGTGATCTGCTGGCCATTCATCCCGGGAAGATTTACATCCAATACCGCAATAGCCGGCTTTTGTTTACGAATCACATCAAGCGCATCATCCCCAGCTGAACACTGAGCAACAATACGCATGTCAGGCTCCAATGATAGGGCATCCACTACACCCTGGCGAAATAATGGATGATCGTCAACAATTACAAGGGTAATCTGGTTCATCCCAAGCCCATTCTCTCTTTGTTTGCTGATTTTAAAATAATATATTCTAACCTATTAAGGGATTTCCCACAGATAGATAACCATATTTTCCTGATCAAAAGTTGGAGCGATGGCGCCATTTGTCACAAATGCGATCCTGGCGTTTTTTATCAACAAAGGATAAAAATCAGGAAAGGCGATCAAGTAGTCTGCGCCACGGCGGTTGAGAAACCTGAAAAGCTCCGGCTCATCTCGAATGAATGGAATCACTTCCGGTGAGATCAAACCTGCAAGATCAATTAATTTGTGGTCATCGAAATAGCCCAACGCTCCAATATCATGGGCGGCGATCAAGGCACCTGGCGGGAGGTTGGCCGCCGCCCATTTGGCTGTGACGACCATTTCGCTTTCGATAACGGCAACATCGTTCGCGTAGGTCCGCGCCCCAAGGAAGATAAAAGCAAATGTCAGCATGACAGCACTTGCCCGCCATATCGTTTGTCCGATCCAATGGAAGCGTCCAAACATCCCCCCTTTATCGAATTCAGCAAAAGCCAGCAAGCCAAATAAAAAGAAGATGGGCATGGCAGGCATTATGTAACGGCCATGTTGATAGACAGGGAGGCGTAAAAGATAGAGGATGAAATATCCTGCACTCCAAAACAGGGCGGCAAGACTTCCCCACATTTTCCGGTTGGCCGATTTCACTGCCCAGCCAACAACTCCGGGAATTAATACAAGACTGGGGCCAACCAACAATTGCAAAAGCATTTGTCCCAGCCGGGTGAAAATGGGAAGGGTTTGCCACGAAACATATTCTGCCTGCTTGGCATAAAACGTATTCGGCATGGGCGTGCCGCCAATGGCAAGGTTGAACAAAAGATAAAAGAGATAAAGGGAACCGAAACCAATAAAGTAATGGGTGATTTGGGTCGAGCGTGAACGTACATCCTGCCCGTTGAATAGGATCGTAACCAGAACCGGGGCAATCAAAGTCAGGCCATCGGGCCGCACCCAAACCGCCAGCCCAGTCAATAAACCAAGCGTCAAATGGCGATTTGAATTCGTCATCAACAAAATCAGGACGGTTGTGACGATCAAACTGTGAAGCAAAGTTTCCATACCAGACATGGCTGCCCACGTGAAGTGCCATTCAAAGATAATAAAAATTCCGACCCAGGGTAAGTACGGGCAATAAGAATCTACAAGTTTGCGGACTGCCCATTCACAAATGACTGCCAGCATAAAAAGCGTAAGCATACCAAGGAAGTAAGTCCAGATGTAGGGCGAAAGACGAAGGATGAAGCCAATGGCGAGCAAGGCAGACCATAGCGGCGCAGTGGACCCTGCAGAGGGGGTGCCAGGGCGGAATGCCCACTCGCCGTGTAAAGCAAAATTGCGCGCGTATGTTTGGTGTATCCACGAATCATCAAGCGGAAAACCAATACCATAGGCAGCCTGGCTCGAAATCAAATAAACCGCTGCGACCGCAACAACTGTGGCAGCAAGGATCAGAAGGTCGCGGAGCGGGAGTTTATTCGGGGCTAATTCGGTAGATGTGAGCGCCATTGTATTCACCTAGGTAAATAAATGTACCGTGTCCTTGGGAATTTTTGTATAACTCTTTGATGGGATTCAATACTGCTTCCGGCTCCAGCACCAGGTAATTTGCCTTAAATTTTTCAGCGACAAGCAGGATGGCTTCCTCACCACCATAGGGGATGGATATCGCAGAACGCCCTGTTGCCAGATAATAGCCAGGCGCATTGCGAACAATCACAATGTCATTACTTTTAATTCTGTTGTCAACGAGAACTTGCTCAATAATTGGGTAATCGATATTTTCGCCTTCGCCCCAACCCAGGGAGAATAATCTAAGATACACGACATAGATGGTGAGGATCATGGCAACCATGATAAGGGCGCTGCGAAATACCACTCGATTGTTATCATTACCAATCCCGCGTTTTTTCAGCGACAACAGAATTGACTCAAGCCCAAGCGGCGCAAGTGACCACCACATCGGTTGCAGCGCTGCCCCTGCGTGGAAGAAAGCACCGCGCGCGCCTGCAAAAGGAAAAATATATGTCATTACGAAAAAAAGACTCAGCCATGCAAGGCTGACAAGTTTGACCCGTTCATCTTTCCAATAATATATGATACCCGCGATAATGAATGGGAATAATATAATTCCGCCGTGTGCGGCAAATCCGCTTTGGAGGTTATTGCTTAAGGCCCATAATCTATCTGCAATGATGTGATCCCAGCCAAGGGCTAGGAAGGATTCTTTTGTTAGTTCTGTGGGTGGGTAAATAAATGTCTGGTCATAGTTTGCAAGCCAGAGGGCGCGGCTTCCGCCTGGAGCCATCAGAGAACCATAAATATCCAAGTTGCGAGCGTACCACGGGGACATGACAAGGAGGAAACCAAGAAGCGCAAGGACAAAAGCGGAAGGCTGAAGTGTGAAGGGGGCATACTGCCTGGAGCGGGTTGCAAAAAGAAGTGTAAGAGCCAGCCAGAGGAGCCCGTCACTTCGGGAGAGGGTCATCAGACCTGCGAGCAAGCCAAGCAAAAACCAGTTATGGGTGCGGTTTAGGTTCTGGATAAGTTGGGTGACAAAAATGAAATATAGCCCGCCAAAAAGCATAAAGAGACTGAAGTTATCTGTCACGCCGACAAAGGGCGCATGATAGATGGAAAAAACCGCCAGCACACCCGAAGCAATGGAAAGGTCCCGCCTTTTGGAAAAAGTGTAGGCCAATGCTGCAGTAAGTGGGGGGACAAAAGCAGCAATCAGGAGAAAAAACATTCTTGCTGCCCCATAAGTAGTTTGACCTGTGAGCCACATACCCATTGCAGCGATAATGGAAGCAAGCGGCATCCAATAGCTATGAGACGGATGCGGGAGCGAGGTTGAATTATCCAGATAATTCCAGAGATACGGCTCAGAAAAGCCCTTGCCAGTTGCCAGTTGAATCCCCCCCCCAAAATAATAATCAGAATCCAGATAACCTGGAATCGATTGAAATTGGGCGATGATAAGGGTTACAGCCAGTCCAAATAAGAAGAGGTAGAAATAGGTGCGTAAGGGCATGGAAGAAAAGGAAAATTTAGGGAATCTGAAGAAATGTCATTTCATCAAATATCACGCAGATCCACTCCAGAAAGAGGCTAGGGATGTTTGGCGAAGTCACTTAAGATGCGGGGAGGACGGATCGCCCACCAGCGAATCCAGTATAAGCCAATGAGGGTGAAAAGGGGAAGAAAAAGAAAGATCATCTCACGAGCGATCGTTCCAAAGCGATTAACAGCAAAATAAAGGAACCAGGGAATGATGAAAAAGAACAGGAAAAGCAGGGTGGTCAATCCATTCCCAATCCTGCGCCAGCGGCCATGGACAATGGCAAAGATGAGAGCAAGCGGAATGATCAAAACAGCAAGATGTTCCATCTCAGTCCTGAAGCCAAGTAGTGGCGTAATTGCAAGCGAAAGACAGGATGTCCAGTAAAAACGACGGAAGTCCCCTCTACGAACAGCGATCCACTCGTAACCCAAGGCAATGACGAGCCCGATGGTTAAAATCAAGCCAAGGACTTTCCCCTGCGCCGGGAATAAATCTATAAGAATGGCATGTATGCTGAATCCAAAATCTGATCGCAGATTATTCGCAATGGCACGCAGATATGGGATGAGCCAGTTGGGGTAAGAGAGAAACGAAATGAAGAAAAGGATAAAGCTCAACATAAAAAAACCGGAAAAGACACGGGTACGTTTTTCATGGTAGGCGCGCCAAAAAACAAGAAGCAAAAATGGCGTTCCGACTTCCCAATAGCAAAAAGACAATGCCAGTAATGCTCCTGTAAGTTCATCCATTTCGGCGCGATACGCAAAAAGGACCCCGCTGTATAAAAGCCCAAGCACCAATACAGGGTTGGCTTGGATAAAGGCTTGAAATGTATAAAAATTGAATATGGCAAGCAAAACAAAAAGTACGGCAAAAATACGCGGTGGTTCCCACTCGGTTAGAAGCAGGCTAATTATGGCAAGCGCGAACAGCGCCAGTTCGAGGATCAAGGTAAATATGGCACGGGCAAGCGTTGGATTGGAAAAAAGTGAGAAAGGATAGTAGAACGGAAGAATTTGAAAGGGTGTGTCCAGAATGTAGGGCTCATCCCCGGTCTTCACCGAATCCATATAGACAATTTTTTGTGTACGGGCTGCAACTTCCCCACTGTAAGGGTCGATCTTGTCAAAAAGAAATGCACGCGCACCGACCCAGTTAACAAAGAAATCACCGCCGCCGTTCAGTTTAAGATTAATGGAAATGAGCGCGGTACAGACCACAAGAAAAACAAGAACCGCAAGCGCAATGAATTGATAATCGCGAGGGCTAAGTGATTTGGATGGAGGTTGAAAAGTCACACGGCCTCACACTTTGACAGGTCCAATAGTTCATCTCCTCCCCTTTGGGAAGGAGATGCTATGGCAAAGCGAAAAATAGGGCGTGTGGGCGAATAACGGGCAATTTCCTTAAAACCTGCCTGCTTGAATGCGGAAACCGTACCCGTATAAATGAACGGGTCGGGTTGACTCTTTTGCGTGTCAACAGGATATCCTTCCACAATTTCCCCCCCTTGTGTTTTTACATGAGAAATCGCAGCCTTTAACAGTTCAACAGTTATGCCTTTGCGGCGCTGTTTCTTATCGACAAAAAAACAGGTAATTGACCATACTTCCCGGTCATCAACCGGCCTGAGTATGCGCGAATGGGCCAGTTTGGGGTAGACACTTCGCGGTTCAATGGCAATCCAGCCGACAGGGTAACCGTCTGAATACGCCAGCAAACCCGGGACAACTTTTGAATCGACAATGGCCTTTTGCATTTGGCGCGTGGTATTGCCGGTATTTTCGCTGAAATCCTTTCCGCGCAATTTCCAATACATACACCAGCAGCCGCCACACGCGCCTTTCCTGCCAAGTAACAATTCGAAGTCACGCCATAATTTTTGCGTTAGCGGATGAAAAGATAGATTCAACTCTTTAGTCAAATTCGCTTCCTCCTTCATATTTACTATCTTCCCTCCACAAGATGATCGTGGTCCATCCCTGCCAAAGTCCATGCCTTGATCTGGGAGAGCAAAACCGCCACAAAAATCAGCACACACCCAGCAATTTGGATCAAAGCAAGCCTTTCATCCAGAAAGATCCAACCAGACAGCACAGCAAAAACAGATTCGAGACTCAAAAGCAGGGCGGCGTCGGCGGGCGGCGTATGGCGCTGTGCCCAAATCTGTAGGGTATATGCCAGAGCCAGTGAAAAAAAAGCAGTGTACACAACCGCACCAGTTAATGCCCAGTTAAAAGGCGGGAAAGGTTCTACAATTACGCCCAGCGAAAAATTCAAGATCCCGCAGATAAAAAGCTGTCCCACAGAAAACGTCATGGCCTCAAATTGGGATGCATACTTGCCCAATACAATGACATGAAACGTCCAGAATAAGGCACTAATCAATACAAGCAAATCCCCTGCCCTGACTTCGAACCTTCCGCCCGTTGAAAGGAGGAATGCCCCCACCCCGGCCAGCCCCACCGCTACAATGGACATCCAGCCCGGTTTCTCGCGCCAGACGATAAATAGGGCGATGGGAACCAGCACCACATACAACCCTGTGATAAAGCCTGCGTTCCCAGCTGTAGTGTAGACCACACCCACTTGTTGAAGGGCACTCCCCAAAAAAAGGAGGAAACCTGCGATCAACATCCATTTGTATTGGCTGGGCAGTATATTAGTCAACAAAACAGGGACCTTGTCTACCCGCAGGGCAAGAGGGAAAACCGCAAGAGCAGCAAGCAGATAACGCGCAGCATTGAAAAGATAGACACTTCCCATTTGACCCGCTATACGTTGCGCAACAAAGGCCGAGCCCCAGATGATGGCTACAACCAGAAGAGTTAAGTCAGCTTTAAGCCGCATGGAAAACCTTTTTACCGCCCTGGCGGTATACTGAGACTGTCAAAATAATACGGAGGGGCACAAAGAAAATCATTTAACGACCTTCCGCCAAATATTCATGGCTCAGCCTTCCAGAATTCCATTCCTTTAATTGCGAAATCAAAACTCCCAAAAGGATTATTACACAGCCTGCTATTTGAACAAAGGCAAGTGACTGGGCAAGCAACATCCACGCGGCAATGACAGCAAAGACCCCTTCAAGCCCAAGAATAAGTGCAGCATCGGTGGGAGGTGTATGCTTTTGACCCCACACTTGCAGGGTATAGCCAATTCCGATCGAGAGAGTCGCACGATAAAGAACTGCGCCGAGCAAGGGCAAGGCTGAAAAAATGGAAAAATCTTCAATATACAAACCAATTACAAGGTTGATAAAACCGCCAATAAAGAATTGTCCCGCCGCGAAAGAAATTGATTCAAATTTTGAGGCAAATTTTCCCAACAAGACAAAATGTAATGCCCAAAATAGGGCGCCAATTAATTCAAGCAGATCGCCTGGTTGAACTTCAAGCCTGCCTAAGGTCGAAAGCAGGAAAGCCCCAATACCTGCAAGTGTAACTGCGATTAGATCCAACCAATGTGGTTTTTCACGGAATCCGATCCAGAGTAAAAAGGGAGTAAACACCGTGTACAAACTGGTGAGAAAACTCGCATTGGCGACTTTGGTAAACAACATACCTACCTGCTGCATCGCTGAGGCAAAAAATAAAACCAACCCTGCAATGAACATCCATTTCCACTGGTCTTTAATGATTTTCACATCACGTGGAATAAACGGGATTAGGATCACTGCCGCAAGGATGAAACTCACGCCATTAAATAGATATGCGACTTTATATTGTCCGGCAATGCCCTGCGCCACAAAAGCGGTTCCCCAAATAATGGCAACCATGAAAAGAAGTAAGTCGGCTTTTAAACGCATGGGACTCCGAAGGATGATGAGGAGGGGAATGAATCTCAAAATGATACAATTACTTAAATTCGCCGGCTTTCCTGCGTGTTTAATCACCCGGTTGCCTGCCTGAATTACTCGCCAATAATAGCATATAACCTTACCTTACCTCAAAGATATATGGAGCAAATATGAATACCAGAATGGAACATGACCTGCTCGGCGACCGTGAAGTGCCTGCAGATGCCTATTACGGCGTACACACTTTGCGTGCGTTGGAAAATTTCCCGATTAGCAGGATTCCGATCAGCACATATCCAAATTTGATCAAGGCTTTGGCCTGTGTAAAGCAGGCGTGCGCGCTGGCAAATCACGAATTGGGGCTCCTGGATGATTCTAAAACAAATGCCATCGTAACTGCCTGTAAGGATATCATTGGCGGGAATTTACATGATCAGTTCGTCGTGGATGTAATTCAGGGAGGTGCGGGAACTTCAACAAACATGAATGCCAATGAAGTTATAGCCAATCGCGCTTTGGAATTGCTTGGGTTTGCACGCGGCGACTACAAGAAACTGCATCCGCTTGAAGATGTCAACATGAGCCAAAGCACGAATGATGTCTATCCAACGGCGGTCAAGGTCGCGCTGCACTTCAAGATCAATGACCTTATCGCAGGCATGGAAGTGCTAGGGCTGGCCTTTGCAGAAAAATCCGAAGAATTCAAGGATGTATTGAAAATGGGGCGCACGCAGCTGCAGGACGCAGTGCCAATGACCCTGGGTCAGGAATTCAGCACTTATGCAGTAATGCTTGAAGAGGATCAGCAAAGACTTCGCGAAGCTGCTTTATTGATCCATGAAATAAATCTCGGCGCAACTGCCATTGGAACGGGGATCAATGCCCACCCGGATTACGCCGCACTGGCTTGCAAGCACTTAAGCGAAGTCACGGGCATTTCGTACATCACCGCAGGGAATTTAGTGGAAGCCACACAGGATGCCGGCGCGTTCGTGCAGCTCTCCGGCGTGTTGAAACGCGTAGCGGTCAAACTCTCAAAGGTCTGCAACGACCTGCGCCTGTTATCCTCTGGACCTCGGACCGGGTTTGGCGAGATCAATCTGCCCGCAGTACAGGCCGGGTCAAGCATCATGCCGGGGAAGGTGAATCCAGTTATTCCTGAAGTGGTCAACCAAATCGCATTTATGGTGATCGGCAACGATGTGACCGTATCCTTCGCAGCAGAAGGCGGACAACTGCAGTTAAACGCCTTTGAACCGATCATTGCGCGCAGCCTGTTTGATAGTCTCGGTTATCTTCGTCAGGGGTGTGTAACCCTGGCGGAACGCTGCGTAAGGGGGATCACCGCCAATCGCGAACATCTGACTGATATGCTAAATCACTCCATTGGAATTGTCACTGCCTTGAATCCTTTGATAGGATATGAGAATGCGACTGCCGTCGCCATGGAAGCGCACGCTACAGGCAAGGGTGTAGCGGAAATCGTGCTCGCGCGCGGATTGCTTACAAAGGGGCAACTGGATGAAGTGCTGCGCCCTGAAAACTTAACAAAACCAATCTGGTTTAAAAAGTAATGGAATACACGGTGCCGCTGTCTGTATGTAAATAATTGCCATGAAAATCAGGTTCGAAACTCCTCTGGATATAAGCGCGATCGAGAAAACCACAATTGCCGCATTTGAAGGCAAACCGTATAGCGATCAGACAGAGCATTTCGTCATAAGCCGCTTACGCGGAGCACAGGCCTTATCCGTTTCACTGGTGGCTGAAGTTGACGGAAAAGTTGCCGGCCATATTGCCTTTTCGGTTGTAACAATCAATGGATTTGACCGGGGCTGGTACGGCATCGGACCGGTTTCTGTTTTACCTGAATTGCAAAAAACGGGTATTGGTTCAAAACTCATCAAAGAAAGCCTGTTGGCAATTAAAGCGAAAGGCGCACAAGGTTGTGTGCTCGAAGGTGATCCCGGGTATTACAAAAGATTCGGATTCAAAAACCACCCGGGGTTGTTTTACAAAGGCACGCCAGATCCTAAATACTTCATGGCTCTGCCTTTTTTCGATATTATGCCGGATGGAAGAGTTGAGTTTCACAAGGCGTTTTACGGAAATAAATAGACCTGGCTCAATAAATCATATAACAAGGAGTTATCTTATGCCTGTTTCACCTGGAATCCCAGCTCCCGATTTTGAACTACTGGACGACGCCAATACCCCGCGCAAACTTTCCAACTATCGGGGCAGGAATGTAGTGCTGTATTTTTATCCCAAGGACGACACACCGGGTTGTACCAAGGAAGCCTGTAATTTCCGCGACGATTACTCTGCCTATGAAAAAGCCGGGGTTGTGATCCTCGGCATCAGCCCTGATTCGGTCAAATCACATGCAAAGTTCAAGAACAAATTCCAACTGCCTTTTCCCCTGCTTGCAGACGAGGGTAATAAGGTATGCAATTTATATGGTGTGTGGGGTCCCAAAAAATTCATGGGAAAGGAATACGAAGGCGTACTTCGCACAACATTCCTGATCGACTCAGACGGCAACATCAAGGAAGTATTTGAAAATGTCCGTCCTGCCGAACATAGCGCAGATTTGCTGGCTATATT
>CAYLOW010000041.1:0-19366 GCA_964385315.1 uncultured Anaerolinea sp. | reverse complement strand
TACTCCCCCAAAAATGCGCTTAAACAAAAATCCCTATTAAAACTAATCTAATTTCAAACAAAAAACAGAGGTTTACTCACCTTTGCCCTGTTCCGGATTTTCCTGATTTTCTATTTTTTCTTCATTTTCGCTTTCAGATACCAGGAGATTTCGCAATTGTTCAAATGCATTTAGTTCGGTCTCTTTGGATAAAAGTTCCTGAATTTTCACCTGATCCTGTACCGCCCGATAAATTTCCTGCCGTAAAATAATCAAATCACGCGGAGCGTTAATACCTATTTTAATCCGATCCCCTTCAATGGCTAAAATGGTTACAACAATATCATCTCCAATAACCAGGCTCTCATCCACTTTGCGGGATATTACCAACATCTCAACACACTCCGCGTACCAGGGTTTTCAGGATCATCAACGAGGGCAGACGGCGTGTTGGCTGGGGCAAAAATTAACGCATGTAATCAAAAAGACTGAGCGCTGAAATTGCTCGCTGACTGACTTCTAAAACGGCTTGGTAGGTTGTTTGCTGGTTTGTAAGCAAAGCAATTCCTTCTGCCATGTTTGTGTCTTCTTTTTGAGAAAGCAAATTTGCCGTTTCGATCTTGACCGTTTCCAGAAAATTTGACGTTGACTCAACCTGACGCACTCGCGCGCCATTCGATGTGCGAAATTGATTAACCACATCTGATGATGATTTTACCCTAGTCAATGTTTCCTGCAAAGTGGGGGCCGCTGGTGGCACACTGGTGCCGTGAATATTATTTTGTATCAAAGCATTACTGGCAAAAATTAAATCCTCAATAAAACCTTGAATTGCCTGATCCCCCCGCACATTCATGGTGACCGATTGATCCGGGCCCAAATTGCGCTGCATGCTGCCCTGATCGCCAAGATAATTAACAACTGTAGGACTGTAGTCATTCCCTTGATAATCCTTAAGAGTAGTTGCAGTATCGATCTCCAATTCAAATGCTTTTTTATCCACTTGGTAACCCGAAAAAATGAACTGACCGTTAACAGAAGTGTTACCTACTTCAACCGCCTGCTCGATCAGGGATTTCATCTCTGTTCCCAATGAAACATAACGCTCGTTCGCGGAAAGGGAATCATTAAGCCCGCGCAAGATCAGATTTGACGCCCGAATGCCAATCTCTTCCAACTGATTTAATGCATAGTCGCTGGCATTCATCCAATTACTAGTAGCGGAAGCTGTTTCAGAGTATGATTCAAGCGTCCGCAAATTTGAACGCAAGCTCAGACTGGCAGAGGCATTCGTAGGGTTTTCAGATGCGGTCTGGAATTGCTTCTGCGTGGCAACCTTGGATTGTAATTTATTCACCTTCTCCTGGCTGTCTGCCATATTTTGGATGGCATTATTAACCATCATCATGTTAGTAATTCTCATGTCTACTCCATTTCATTCTAAATACCCACTCTGCCCATACGGTTAATGATCAAATCGAGCAGGTCGTCAAAAGCAGTCAACATGCGGGCTGCAGCCTGATAGGCTTTTTGTGCTTTTGCCATATTCGCCGCCTCTTCATCCAGAGAAACACCTGCAACCGATTCTCGCTGGTCACTTAATGCCTTCGCCACCAAACCATGCTGGTAGGAATTATCAGAAGCCCGTTGAGTTATCACAGCCAGACCAGTGATCTGTGCATTATAAAATTCATTAAATGTGGTGGAACCAATCGTTTTGGCTGTTTTTAACCCGACGATCGCCAGAGCAACTTCATTGTTTCCAGCCTCACCGGAATTACTTGAAGCGGCGACGCTGGCAGCGCTCAATGCGGAATTAACAGCGAGATGGCTCGCGTCGCTGCCTGTAAAAAAAGCATTCCCCGTGGAATTATCCAAGCCGTAGCCTTTGCTGTGAATATCATTAACTTTTGTAGCTAAATTCCCAGCCAGGGTATCTAACCCCGATAATTGGTTAACTAAAACAACATCGCGTACATCCAACGTACCTTTCAATTTTCCACTGGGTGGAACAAGCTGTTGGTTATCCCCCCAGTACACATCCAACATGCCTGCGTTATTTCGGGTTTCAAGTTTAAAGGTGTCATGACCTACAACCAATACATGCCCGCCAATGGAAACCATCATCTCGCCGTTTTTCTGCTCAGAAGAGACTGCGCCGGTCAGGTTGGCAAGCTCATCAAGAGCCAGGTCACGTTTATCCATTAGATCATTAGGCTGCTCTCCAACTGAAAGAACATGGGAAATTTCGGCATTCAGTTTTGCGACCTCATCGGCCAGTGAATTAACCTGGTCAACCTGGCTGCCGACTACCAGATTCTGGTCACTGCGTAGCAGGTTGATTTGATCCACCCTGCGATTAAAAGCTGTTGCCAGAGAACTGGCATCGTCCAAAAGAACAGTCCGCAAATTTGTATTGGATGGGTCGCTGGAAAGTGCTTGCCAACCCGACCAAAACTGGTCCAATTTTGGGAGTAAACCATCGTCCGATGTTTCCGCTAGTGTAGCTTCTAATTGATTCAGGATTTGACTTTGGGCTTCCCAGTTATTTGTTTCCGCTGAAATAGAACGATAACGGCCGTCAAAAAATGCAAGATTGAAACGTTGAATCTTATCAATAGAGACACTCCCCCCCTTCTGCCCGGCGCCAGAAACATACTCTGACCCGCCAATCGAGGTGGGAACTGCTGCAGACAGGAGAGCATTTTGACGTCGATACCCAGGTGTGCTGGCGTTGGCAACATTATGCCCAACAATCTCCTGTACTTGAGAATGGGTCAGGACTGCCTGTAATGCCGTTGATATTGAAGAAAGGGATGGCATTGAAATATTCCTTAAATGTGAAACTCAACGCCCAAACCAGCCGCTGGTTCCTGATGCATTCCGCCTTTTGATGATCGATAACCTGCCTCTGGTTGAAAGAGGCTGATTAGGAATAATTGGGTAGCTTTAAGCCAATCCAACTTGGTTAGTGCAAGTGCCTGGCTGGCATGATTTAATTCACGTGCTTGATTGGCGAGACTGTAAATGCCCTCTGAAAGGTTATTAATACGACTGGCATCCTCAGGTTTAAAATACGGCAATAATGCCTGTATTGAAGTTTTCTCCAAATGTATATCCAAAAGGAGGGAAAGTTCCTGAATGATCTGACGGCACTTATCTTCCATTAAACTCATTTTATCAAGGAGAACTTCCTTGTCTTCTACAATTTGAAGAATCGAATCAGGGTCACTCAAAAGTGATGTTCGTTCCTTTTTCGACAACACGATCAATTCCTGTAATATTCTGAACTGCTGCACCAATACTTGTTCAAGTTCCAATCGATTTATTGTGAATTTGTCATCTACCATCTCAGACTTCCTTGGGCGTCAAATTATTTTGGATAAAATGATGCCAGTAATTTCCGGGCGAGATCGCTCACCTGGACCTTGTAATTTCCGCTTTGAATTTGATTTTTAAGCGTTAAAAGGTACTCGGAACCCGTTTCCTGCACGTTTCCAAGTGCGACCCGGGCTTTGGATAACAAACGCGCGTCTTCTGACATCTCAACTCGATCCTGCCCGGAACGGACAGAATGAACTTCATTCGCGTCGGTTTTCTTGTCAAGCGAGCTCGCGGCTTCTGCTGGTTTGGCAGAAATGGGCAACATATTGCTGTTTTCAATTTTCATAATATGGTTTCTCCTGGTAGATATAACTATTCACACTACCATTATCGGCATTTTTCTTGAAAACATTAACCTTTTCGCATATTAATGGCCTCTGTTATCATCGTATCGGTTTGCTGAAAGGCCTTAATGGACATGCTGAATGAGCGCTGCAGGGTTATTAGATGGGTCATTTCCTGGCTAAGGTCCACGTTGGATTTTTCGACCTTGTAACCGCGGATCGTCCCAAAGTTTTCCGTTCCGGCGGCATCTGTCAGAGGGGCGCCAGAAGCATCTGATTCCAGCCAAATATTCTCGCCAAAACTGTTAACCCCGCTGGGATTGGGGAAACGTGTTAATTGAACGGTCCCGACCTTAACGCTTGCGCCTTTCGCATCCAATGCAGTGACGATTCCCTCAGAACTGATGCTAATATTTGTCATCCCATCGGTGATCGTCCCATCCCAGACTAGAGGATAGCCGCTGGCAGTCATAAGTTTTTGGTCTGCATCGAGAGAAAATTGTCCGTCACGGGTATACCCGATGGTTCCATCCGGTAGAGTTACACTAAAAAAGCCCTCACCTTGAATTGCCCAATCCAGGGGATTTGTAGATGCCCCCAGACTCCCCTGCGATGTCAGCAATTGGGTGGCCTTTATCACCGAACCTTCTGTAAGCTGCTGGTTGAGCATCTCCTGAAAATTGGCACGGCTGGCTTTATATCCGGTAGTGTTGGCGTTCGCCAGATTATTGCTTGTCACGTCCAGATCAACCATACGGCTAAGGATATCCTGACGGGAAATATTGAGGGTATGAAAAAGGGAAGATGACATGCTGACTCCTTATTTTAACCAATACGACCAAGCGAAGCGATGGTTTTTCCGAGCAACTCATCGTTATTTTGAACCATCTTCTGGGCGGCTTCATACGAACGGGATACTTCCACCAGCTGGGTCATCAGTTGTGATGGGTTGGCATTCGATGCTTCGAGATAACCCTGCGCTACGCGCGGGATTTCATCACTGGTGGATGCTGTTGGACCTGTGAACAAATTGCCTCCAGTGTGCTTTAATTCTGTTCTAGGATCCTTAAAAACGCCGATTCCCAACTGAGCCGCCGCTGTCCCGTTGACACTGACAGCTCCATCTGAGGTAACTGAGACTTCACCGTCCGGCAAATCAATCGACTGCCCCGCGTCATCCAGAACTTGAAAGCCTTCGCTGGTTACCAGCGTGTTATCGGCATCACGGAGAAAGCGCCCGTCGCGGGTATAGCGGGTCCCATCAGGAGTTTTCACAGTAAAAAAGCCATTACCTTCCAGGGCAAAATCAAGCGTATTGCCGGTATTTTGCATAGCGCCCTGTTCATAATCGATATATTCAGCACTGATTTTGGAACCAAGCCCCATGGTTCCAAGATAATCTATTGATTTGTTCACCGTATTCCCGGATGTGTATACTGCCTGGTTTTGCATAAAATCTTCCGCTGTGGTCAGAATTTGCTTAAATCCCGGTGTTCCCAGATTGGCTATGTTATGGCTGAGGACTTGCTGGCGGGCGGCATTCATCACCATGGCAGAGACAGCTGAGTAAAGACCTTTTATCATCTTATTCCATCTCCATATATTTTATTTTTTTGCTGAACATTCAAAACCAATTGGACCTCTTCCCGACTAATGCTGAACTGGCGGGCGATATCGACATCGGTCATATTGGCTTCGGACATCGCGCCGATCAACCGGTTCCTGTCCATAATCGAAGCAGTTGAATCAGCCGTCGGGATTTGACTGACACGTGATTGGGTGACACTCAATAGGGTTTTAAAATCTGATTGTCCCATCACCCCGGTTGAAGGTGGGATGGTTGTCGACTGTGGAGGCGTGGAAACCAGGCTTCGCATCTGCTCCACCACCGGCATCATACGATTAGCTTGAGCCTGACGATTTTGTGCAAGGGCGGTCTCACGCGCCAACTGAATAACATATAATGAATCTTCGAGAGATACTCTTGGGATACTACTCATTTGTCATCATCGCCTTCAAAGATAGGATCACACGAGCGTGCAACTGGCATACCCGCGATTCTGTTATATCCATTACCTTGCCAATTTCTTTAAATGTCAACCCATCGTTATAGTACAGGGACAGAACCAATTGTTCACGTTCAGATAAGCTGTGGATGGCATCAGCCATTTCATCCATCAAACTTTCCTTTTCAAAAAGTTCGGAAGGATTATCCTGTTTTTCGTCATTAAACCTTTCGTAGATGGAACCATTTCCATCCGTATCGGCATCCATCATCATATCCAAAGAAACCAGGACTCTGCTTGAATCTGCCAGCCCCTGCTGGACATCTTCCAACTTAACCCCAAGATGTGTGGCTATTTCTTCTTCTGTCGGTTGACGGGAATTCTCTGCCCATAAGGTTGATATGCTTTTCTGGATCATGCGTGTCCGTTTACGTGCAGTGCGCGGCATCCAATCTGCTACACGCATGTAATCCAATACTTTTCCACGTATTCGCAGGCTTGCGTAGGTACTGAAACGTGCGTTGAATTTTGGGTCAAAATGATCAACAGCATCAATCAGGCCTAATAAACCCTGGTGGGCAAGATCCTCATATTCAGTCCCTCTTTCCTGGGTAATTCCCATCCGCCCCAACAGATAGTGAACTAAAGGCACTGATTGCAAAACCAGTTTTTCCCTTAGCTCTGGCGAACGGGTTGCAATAAACTCGTTCAATATATCGGCACTTTCCATTTGCATAACCATGGCTTATCCCGCCCCTGACGAAGTGTGTTTCTCATTTCCTTCAAACTCATCAGAAGGCTGCTGGTTAATTTGTTTCTTCTGGACAATAACAATATCGCCCATCATTCCTGAAGACACCTGACGGGAGATCAACACCAGCAAGATTCCAATTGCCAGTACCGCTACACATGTACGGATAATAATATCAAGCAATTTTGTACCTGTTAGTAAAGAAATGGTAATAATGACCAAAAATAATAAAACCAAAAGAATGGCAGAAACTGTATATGTAAACTCAACCAAGACTGGAAGAATAATACCTTCTGTTTGTGTCTTCTTTTTATCCTTACCTGTCTCAGCAGCTGGTTTCGGATTCGAAGAATTATCATTATTTGCCATATTGATTATTCTCTTTATTTATTCCATGATTTTCCAAACAACGCAGACACCAGGCGGGAAGGGTCCACTACTTCCAAATGACGGGATGTCTCTTTACCGGTTGTAAAGTAACCGAGGGGCATCTGATTTTTTCTGGCAAAATTATATACATTCCCATAAGTATGGGTCTCATCCAATTTTGTGATGATCAAGCCGTCAAGATTAAAAATCCCAAGGGAGGCGGAAGATTGATATAAGTCCTCCTCCTTGGTTGTAGCAGGGACAACAAGATAAGTAAAGCGTTTGGGCATTTCAGAAAGCAATTTACCTAATTCAATCATCTGGTTTTCGTTACATGGGTTGTAACCTGGAGTGTCCACCAGGAATAAATCCGTATCTCCTGTATTCTGTAGAATTCCTTTTAAATCTTCAGGGGTATAAACAAGTTGAAGGGTAAATCCCAAGGCATCTGTATAGGCACGCGCTTCAGCGATCGCGCCCATTCGGACGGTATCGGCACAAACCCAGGTAATTTTCTTTTTTAGATTTTGACTAAAGAAAAGAGCCAACTTTGCAATTGTGCTGGTTTTACCACTGCCGCTGGCACCGATCAAACAAACAACATTACTGGAAAAATATTTTCCCGCGCCTTGTTGTACACGCAATTCGGCTCCAAGCAGTTGTGCAATGGACTTCCTGCAATTTTCGACATTAGCAAGGGTTCCAGGACTTAGTGTCTCGAGCGCAACATTCACCAGTCCGGTGATCAATGTATCATCAACGCCCTGATGAACCAGCTGATCACGTATCTTTTTCATGGACGGAGGCAGGTATTTCTCATCATCTGATAAACGCACCACTTCCTTTTTGGATGACGTTGGTGGTGTCGGGATTGGATCCAAATTTAGCTTCAGTTTAGGCGGTAGTTTTCCAGACTTCTTTTCCTCTCCAACCACCCATTCAATTTCAGGCACAATTTCAGCTTTATCCTTGTTGTCAGAGTGTTGGGCATCAGATGCTGAAATGGCAACCGGTTGCGATTGAGGTTTCTGTAGATCAGACCCTAAATCAGCCCTTGCCGCGACGATCTCGACACCAGTTTTTTTCCAAGGATTCCATGATGGACCAAGCGGTACCTCACGCATCGAAATGACAATGGCATCTGAGCCCAGCTCCTGCTGAACCAATTGCAAAGTTTGTATGGTTGTTTCTGCTTTAAATGTTTTCGTAACCATGCTAACCTCTAGTCCAATTTAACAATGCCATGTGCTTTCACTTTCAATCCCTGCCCGACTTCAGAAAAAGCCATTATGACCAAATTAGGAAGGGATTGTTCAACGAGGCGCTTCAGGGCCAGTCGCAGTTCACGGGGGCAGATCAAGACCGGGACATGCCCCAATTGAGCAAGTACTTCCATCTGCTCGCCGGTTTTCACCAAAATCCTTTGAGCCAAAGTTGCATCAATTTGAAATCCGGGGCTTCCCTCTGAAGCTACCAAAGAAGAACGCAAGGTGGCTTCCAATTGTGGAGCCAGTGTAAATACGTGCAGGGTGTTTGCATCGTCTTTATATTGGCTTGAGATCGTGTTCGCCATGCTTTGACGCACGGCTTCAGCCAGGATATGGGGATCCCGGGTCATGCTGGCATTATTCGCCAATACTTCCAAAATTCCGCTCAGATCCCGAATGGGTACACGTTCACGCAGAAGATTGCGGAGAACCGCTTGAACTTCTCCCAAATTTAGCATCTCAGGGACAACCCCATCCACTGAAGCTGGAGATCTTTGTCGCAATTGATTTAACATTTCCTGCACGAGTTGACGACCCAATAGGTCGGAAGAATGGCTGCGAATAATCTCTGTGAGATGGGTACATAAAACAGACAACGGTGTTACCACGGTATAGCCTTTGAGTTCAGCCTGATTTTGTTCAGCCGTACCGATCCAGATCGCCGGCAAACCAAAAGCAGGCTCGGAGGTGGGCGTACCTTGAACCGGTTCTTCAATATCCGAACCGGGGATGGCTAGCAACCGGTCCAGCATAATTTCATTAAGAGCTACTTCCTGGCCACGGATTTTTATTCGGTAGGACTGCGGCGGCAGGCGTAAATTATCGCGAATACGGACAACGGGAAGAATTAAACCTATCTCACTCATTAATTGACGACGAATGCTGATAATACGACTTAGCAGGTTATCCTGGCTATCCTCATCAATGATCGGGATCAAGCTGTAACCAATTTCCAACTCAATTGGGTCAACCACTACCATTTCAAGCATTTGTTCGGGGGTTTCCGGTTCGGAAGGTCGGGAAACCGGCATATTGGAAGCCACTTCAATTGCAGTAGCTATTGTCTGTTCCTTATTGACAAAAAAAGCACCAACACCTAGCCCAAAACTGACAATCGCAAAAGGAAGGGTGGGGAGGCCTGGCACCAACATCATCAATGCAACCACAACCGCACCGACTGCAAGAACATTAAAATTCGATACTTGAGCAGAGACTTCATTCCCCAATGAGGTCTCAGATGTGGAACGCGTAACGATTAAACCAGCGGCGGCTGATACCAACAAGGAGGGTACTTGGATTGCCAATCCGGCACCAATGGTCAATAATACATAGGTTTGCAAAGCCGTTACCAATGGCATCCCGCGCTGCAACACACCGATGACAAAGCCGCCAATAATATTAACCAGCATAATGATTACAGCGGCCATGGCATCGCCCTTTACGAACTTGCTGGCGCCATCCATCGCCCCGTAAAAATCCGCCTCCGCCTCGATCGACTTACGACGTTGGCGGGCTTGCGTTTCATCGATCAAACCGGCATTGAGATCAGCATCAATCGCCATTTGTTTGCCAGGCATGGCATCCAAAGTAAAGCGTGCGGCAACTTCAGCTACACGCCCGGCACCGCTGTTAATCACAACAAATTGAATGATCATCAAAATAAGAAAGATGACCACACCAACAACATAATTACCGCCGACGATCAAATTGCCAAAAGTAGTAATGATCTGGCCGGCATCTCCGCTCAGGAGGATCAATCTGCTTACGGAAACATTAATGCCGAGGCGAAATAGTGTGACCAACAGTAATACGGTTGGAAAAATGGAAAATTCCATCGGTTGTTTTATGAACATGGTCAACAAGACAATACCAATGGATATGGCAATACTCAGAGCTACAGCTAGATCAACCAGAAAAGCCGGCAGGGGGATCAATAACATGCCCACAAGGACAACCAGGCTGAGCGCCATGATAATATCCTTTGAGCGCAGCAAACCCTGCAAGGCAACAACAATTGGGTTTCTAATCGAGGAAGTTGAGACAGTCATTCGTTATATCCAATTTAGTTCGATTGAGGAGTTGACACTTTCGGGCTGACAGGAAGCCTGCCACGAAGTTTGTAAACATAAGCCAGGACTTCAGCCATTGCAAGATAAAGATCGGACGATATTTCCTGTCCAATATCAATCGTGTAGTAAATCGCGCGGGCCAAAGGAATATTCTGAACAACGGGGATATGGTTTTCTTTTGCGATTTTGACGATTTTTTCAGCCACGCGATAGGGACCCTTTGCAAGAACCTTTGGTGCTCTCATCCCATCCTGATATTCAATGGCAATTGCAAGATGGGTAGGATTAGTGACCACAACCGTTGCCTTGGAGACATTTGCCATCATACGCCCGCGAGCCATCTGGCGCTGCAAAGCGCGCATACGGCTCTTTAATAGGGGATCTCCCTCTGAGCGCTTATGTTCCTGTTTGATCTCTTCCTTACTCATTCGCAAATTTTTATATAGATCCCAGCGTTGATAGGCATAATCAGCAACAGCAAGAACCAGATACATCCCCCCCACCCGCAGAGCAAGGGAAATGCCCATTTCGGCAAATTTTAGGACCGCAGTCCTAAAATCAAACTGGTTGAATGACACAATATCAACAAACTTGGAACGCAAAAAACTATAGGCAGCCCAGGATACCCATCCAAGTTTCAATAAAGAACGCAACAGTTCAAAAATACCATGTGATGAAAATATCCGTTTAAAACCCTCCAACGGGTTTACTCGCTTGAAATCAAAACCGATCTTTTTACCAGCCCACAAAAATTGTGTCTGTCCCATCGTTACAACCACGCCGGCCAGCAAAAGCCCTCCAAGAATCAGGCCGTATGGAGCCAAAATCTGAACGCCAAATGAAAAAACCGTTTTCCGCAGCCATTCGACGGATAACTCTGAACCTGGAAGTTCTACAATGACATTTTTGATCAACCCTTGAAACGCCAATGCCAATTGTTTTCCTTGTCCCTGCAAAAGGAATGCGCTGGTCAAAATAACAACCGCGGAAATTAATTCCTGGCTGCGTACCACCTGCCCTTCTTCACGGGCTTCCTCAAGGCGACGACTGGTTGGGGCTTCGGTTTTATCCGGCATTTCTCTTTATTGCTCCACAAACAAAATCATATTTTGGGCCATTAATTTAAACAAACCCATCAGGTTGGGGAAAATAAGTGAAAAACTCAATCCCAGAGCAACCATTGCTATAACCACTTTGACTGGCAAACCAAGAAAGTAGACTTGCACCTGAGGCGCAACCCGGGCCAGCAGCCCGAGAGTGAAATCCGTTAAAAATAACGCCGCCATGACTGGTAATGCCAATTGAATACCTGTGGCTATCAGCATCGACGTCGATTTCATGATCATTTCCAAACCATTGAATGGAAGACTGCCATTTAATGGAAGGACGTCAAAAGTTTTTTGGATGGCAATCAACGCAAGGTGATGCCCATCAATCGCCAGAAATACCATTGTCGCTGTCATCACAAAAATCTGATCATAGGCAGATCCAGACTCACCCAAAGCCGGGTTGAAAATACGGCCGGATTCAAAACCACTTCCCATTCCCATAGCCGAGCCAGCCATTTGTATTGCCCCAAAAGTAAGGTCTGCAGAATAACCGATCAATGTGCCGATCAAGATTTCCTTGCCAATGGCTACACCATAAGCCAACGTTCCTATTGAGGCTGCATCCGGCAATAGTGGCTGCCAGGGAATAAGGACGATAGCCAAAGCAAAACCCAAGCCGATCCGTACCTGAGTGGGAATGTTCTGTCCCCCGAATACAGGCACATGAATAATAATCGCCATAATTCGGGTGAAAGCTAGGAAGAATAATTGCGCCTGTGGTACGGAAATTGTCATAAAAATTCTTTATCCAAACAATGATTTCTAAAGGGATAATACCTGATTCACCTTTTTATGTCTGTAAATGTAAAGTGAAGCAAAACTAAAGATGACGTAAATTATTTTTAGGCCAAAAATAAGGTTTCAGATGCTGAACTCCTCTAAAAAAGTCTTTGTTTTGGGGTGAAATATTTCCAATGGACGGATTCCCTTAAGGGAACGTCTATGTGGCCTTTGCATCGTCCAGCGATCCGGTTTAATGGGATATTTTTGGTTAAAAAGGTGCCCAACCCGCTACACCTTTCCTGGCTAATGAGAGGCAGGATTAAGCACAAATGACGGCTTGTAACAAACCAGGTTATGGATTGGGCAGTGGACGAGTTAAATAGAAAATTCCTGGAAGTTCAAATATCTTCCAGGAATTAGGTAACCCATTTTGCCCGGGTATTTCTAGCCAGCTACAGTAGGGATTTTCTAAATTTAATTTGATAATTCTCCAGACCGGCCAAAACAACTCAAAATACGCGCCGCCATCAAGTCAGGATTTAAGGGCTTGATCAGAAAGCCACTGGCCCCCATTTTTGCCGCTTTTTGAACGATCTCCGGGAAGGCCATGGATGAAATAAAAAACACCTTCGTCCTTTTTAAAAGGACCTCAGAGTTTAGTTGATCAATTAAGTCCAACCCATTTTGGCCGGGCAGGTAGGTATCAACCAAAAGCACGTCGGGAAGGTACTGAGCCAATTGCTGACGAAGCGCAGCTGGCTGATCACAGATGATGGGCTTCATACTATGGCGTATTAGCGCCATTTTTATGAGATCACACTGCAGGGCATTGGGCTCTAGAACAAGGATTGATAGGTTTTCACGTTTCATTTTACTGTCCGTCCTTTGAACGGGTTGGGAATACGCCTGAATTTTGCATCTTAACTTTCAGCGCTTCGACATTTTCCTTATTTATTTTTAGAATATTCAAGGATTCAGGATGGAGCTCACAACTTAACAACGCTGAACTAGACAATTGGTAATCTTCGGAGAAAGAATTGGCCAAATTGACTATAGCTGGCAGACGTTGATTAACCCTCGCAAATGATGGTACGTGATGGTAACGAATAGCATCCACTAGAACGATGGGAAAATTCCAGTGTTCAGCAATCAACCCGCCAACCGTTGCATGATCGATACCGATCAGTTTTTCCTCCACCTGCCACAGCGGTGCATGATACTTTTGAACAGCGTCAACGATCGAGTTGTAATTGGTCAAAACGACCTGATCCAGCAGCAGTTTGCCAATATCGTGGAGCAAACCGGAAATATAAGCTTCTTCAGGATTGGGATATCGCAAAGTCTGGGCCAGCCATTCTGATGCCACACCCGTCACCAGAGAATGGTGCCACAGCTCGCCCGCGCCCTGACGATACCCGCTCAAACTTCGCTTCATTAAGCCTGTTGCCGAGGAAGTGAGCAGGATTGATTTTAGCCGCCCGAGCCCAATAAGCATAATGGCTTCATAAATCGTTGAGCAGGTGCGGGAATACCCCAAGGAGACCGAATTGGACATTTGCAAGACCAAAGCTGCCAATGCTTGATCCAAGCCAATCAGCCCGGCCAAACCATCAATGGTAACGTCCTTTTTTTCGATCTCTGTCAGGATACGAGTTACATTTGAAGGGATGGGCCTAAGACTTGCCACAGATTGAACAATATCTTGAACTCTTTGAGATAACATAAACAGGTATCCTAATGTACTAAATTAGGTAAACTCGTAAACAGGCCATGGGTAAATGTCATTGCCTGTTGAAGCATCCACGAACCAAGGATGACCAATACCAGGACAATCCCAATTAATTTGGGGACGAAAATCAATGTGGATTCATTGATCTGTGTCGCTGCTTGAACCAGGCTGACCAGACTACCAATCACCAAACTGACCAGTAAAATTGGCCCCGAAAGAATGAGGGCAATCACGATCGCATTTTGCCCCATGGAAAGAACATAAGCTTCAGTCATATTTTTACCTCACGAGCTACCGGTGAAACTAAGGACCAGGCTACGAACGATCAAATACCAGCCATCCACCATCACGAAGAGCAAAACTTTAAATGGCAGGGATACGAGTGAAGGCGGCAGCATCATCATGCCCATTGAAAGCAGAATACTGGAAACTACAAGGTCGATCACAAGGAATGGGATATAAATCACAAACCCCATGGTAAATGCCGTCCGAAGTTCGCTGATTATAAAAGCAGGGAATAAAGATACCGTTGGGATATCATCAAGCGTGGCAGGTTGAGGTTCGTTCCCCAGGTCAAGGAATAATTGGATGTCTTTTTCCCGTGTTTGTTTAAACATGAACTCGCGGATCGGGGTTTGGGCTTGCTTTATCGCCGTGGCTTGATCAATTTGTCCTTCAATAAAAGGTTGTATTGCAGTTTTATCCATCTCCTTATAAACCGGAGCCATGATAAAAAAAGTAAGTATCAGGGAAAGCCCGATCACGACCTGATTAGGCGGAATGGACGGCGTACCGATCGCAGTCCGCAGCATCGACAGTACAATAACGATCCGGGTAAAAGAAGTTGCAAGGATCAGCACTGACGGTGCCAGAGAAAGCAATGTCATCAGCACCAGCAATTGCACACCGGAAGTGACTTGCTTGGGTTGCGGGGACTGCGAATCTACAGTCAATGAGACCCCGGGAGCGGCCACACACCCGCTCAACAATATACCCAGAATCAGAATTAATAAGATGAGAAATAAAAATTTAGGGGCAGGGGCAACAAGCCGCCTGGTAATCATTCCAGAATTCTTGGCCTTTATTTTAGAGAATATTCCTGCAATCATGGTGAACCCTTACTCCTTTCCTTCCAATTTATCACTGGATAAATTAAAGGATTGGATCAATGAACCAAAGTCCAAGCCAGATTGAGTCTGGGGTTCTTCAACCGGAGCGGGATCGAGATCATCCTCAACATGAGTGATCAAGGAAATATTTTGATCTGTGGCTCCGATAAGCAGTTTTTGGCCGCCAATCACAATAAGGTGAAGGGCTTGTTTTGGAGATAATCGAACCGTCTCTAGTAAATGCATCTGACGGACCGTTTTTCCATTTGGTCCAAACTGCAGCCAGCGGCGGTATATCACTGAAAGGCCAACGATCAATAACAATACGGCGATCAGCTTTACAAAAACGCTCACAAAATAAAACGGCGTTGAGCCCAGCGGATCATTTGACGTGTCTGAGGCTCCCCCGATTGTCAGAAGCACCCCAGTGGCAAGAAAGCCGACAACCAGCAAAGAAGCGGTTAATTTTTGTTTTTTACTGCTGGTTTCGAACCACTTTCTGATCCACGTCATAATTCCAGACATTAGAATGCCGCCTTATCGCCGGTTGATGAAACCATTTCAATGATACGAACCCCGAACTTATCATCCACCACCACTACTTCGCCGCGCGCCACTTTGCGATCGTTCACAAATACATCAACCGGATCCCCTGCAAGCCTGTCCAACTCAACAACAGATCCATGCTGGAGTTCAAGTATCCTGGAAAGCTGCATACGTGTACGGCCCAACTCAACAGTTACACGCAATGAAACATCCATCAGCAAATCAATATTTGATGTCTTGACATCGCCTGATTTTGCAATTGAGTTTTCGGCCCCAGAATCAGTACTCTTGCCGATGGGATCTTCTTCAGTATCAATAATATTTTCCATTTGACTTCACCTCTATCAATAATTTACATTGGTATCATCATGTTCACGGTAAACCCCGGTAATCTGAATTCCCATACGCTTATGGGATTTTCCAACACGGGCATAGAATTGTTTTTTATTTGCAACAAACACAGTCAATGGGCTGTCAATATTTGTATCCAACTCGATCACATCACCAACAGAAAGGTTTATAAGATCCTGCAAAGTGAGATCGGCATTACCCAAAATCACCTTCATTGGAATGACCGCTCTCATCATCGTCTGTATCGCCATCTGGCGCGCCACCGGGTCTTGTTGGTGTTCCTTGCGTCCTGCGATCCAGATGTGCGGGTTAAGGACATCTGCGATCGGTTTGAGGGTATTAAAAGGAATAAAAATACTCATTGTGCCGGTAATACCCTGGATATTAATTTCGATGGCAATGAGTAGAACCCTTTCATTTCCCATCATCATCTGAACCCAGTGCTGATTGATGGTGCTATCTTCCAGAGACGGTTCAAGTGAAACGACTTTGCTCCAGGCGCTCTTCACATCGCCAAGCATATGTTCGACCATACCGCGCAATAATGATTGATCTATTTCGGTCAATGGGCGTTCTGTAAAGCGGCCTTCGATCTTTCCTCCAAGACGCTGCTCCAGAATCAAATAACTCACATTGAGACTCATCGTCAGCACCATATGACCAGGAAGGGGTGCAAGTGAAATTAAATGGAACAAGGTTTGTTCGGGAAAGTCTTTGATGAAATCATGAAAGCGGCCTTGCTCCATGAGCGCCAGACGGGGCCGGACATTTGTTCGTAGAAAAGTGGGAAGGGATGTCGTCAGCCGTTCACTTAGATCTTCGTGAACCAACTCCACTGCGCGCATTTGTTCCTTGGAAAACCTGGCGGGTGACCAGAAGTTATAAGTCTGAACCTTCTTTTCCCCCCCGCTGTCAGCAGTTGAACTTTCACCTGACGGACGCATCATATCAGCCAGATTGACACGGTCCTCACCGTTTTTCTGGTCGAGATCAATGGCCCCGGATAATAAAGCGTCAATTTCAGATTGAGCTAACATAGTTTACTGAACCACAAATTCCGTGAAATAGACCGATATGATATGAAGGTCAACAAGTTTTTCCGATAGAGTATCCATAATTTCCGTCCGCAGCTTCTCCTTGCCCTCTGCAGTATAGAGGTCCTCGTATGTTTTGGTTGACAGGAGGGTGATCACGGTATCGTCCATGATCGGCAACCGGGAATTGAGTTTTTCATTAAAACTCTCCAGATATGCCGTTTTTTCCTCTTCGGGCAATGCTTCATATTCCGGATCATCAGGGGCAAACTCAACCACAACGGTCACTCGAATGTATTTTCGGCCGCCCGGGTCAACCAGGTTAATGATCTTTGTGGACATATTGAGCATAATTCCCTCACCTGGAACAAAAACATGCTCCTCTGGCGCTTCTGTTGCTGTCTCAGTTGTGTGTTCAACCGCTGCTGCTTCGGGCGTAGTAAGGGTAACGCCATAATCGTAGACCAGGCGGAATGGCTTCGGTAATTCATCCGGGGCAAATACAACATAGGCCGTAATAAGTGACACGAACGCTGTAATCAGCAGGATCACTTGGGTGATTATATTGAGGACATTTACGATTTTTTTAAACATATGGCTCCATTTAATATACTGGAACAGATCGAAAAAATATTATATTGATAATTACGGAAGAACACCCGGAGAATTGATATCAATAATATTGTCGTCTATTTTATAAATAATAACGATCTCCACACGCGCGTTCAACCCTTTATGCTCTTCAGAATCATTTGGGAATACCGGGGCATATTCGCCCTGCCCGGCTATGATCAATCTCTCAGGTGAAACTCCGGCATTGATCAAATATTTTGCCACTGAGATAGCACGTGCCAGCGATAATTCCCAATTGGTCGGATAAGCCGGATTGGACGATGGATTATTGTTGGTGTGTCCAACCAGCCGGATCTTGTTATCGATTGGGCGTAACATTTCAACAATTGTATTAAGTACCGGTAAAGATTCTGCGGGCAGGTCCACCTGCGCATCCTTGAAAATGAGCTTCTCACTAAGAGAGATCAGCACTCCTTCAATATTGGTTTGAACGCTTACCTGGTTTCCAAGATTTTGCGAAGAAAGCAGGGCAGTCAATTGTCCGGCGACTTCCTCAGATTGAGTGGGGCCTTCGGGAATACCGGGGACAACAATGGGCTTTGATGTTCCATCCTCCGATGTGCCGCCAGCCTGGTTGATCTGACCATCCACGACTTGGGAAGGCCCGCCAAGGGAAAACGCCGTTCGCATACTGTCTGCTAAAATTTTGTATTTCTCTACATTCACCTGACTCATCGAGTAAAGGACAACGAACAAGACCATCAACAGGGTAATAAAATCAGCATAACTGACCAGCCAGCGTTCATCATGATGTTCTTCATGATCTTCTTTACGTTTTGCCATGATTATGCTTGTGCCTTCTCAGCTTTAGGTTTCGCAGCAGCGGCTTTCTTATCAGATCCCTTGGCGGTGTCTTCACTCACGAGATCTGCTGGAGCAAGGAATGCGCTCAATTTATCACGCACAACGCGTGGATTTTCTCCAGCCTGGATCGCCAGAATACCCTCCAACTGCATGTAACGATTGCGAGCCTCTTCTTCACTTTTTGACTTAAGCTTGCCAGCAATTGGCAAATAGATCAGGTTGGCACTCAACAACCCCCACAAAGTTGCCAGGAACGCGGCGGCGATCGACTCACCCAGCGCAGATGGGTTATCCAGTTGCTTCAAAACGCTGATCAAGCCCATAACAGTTCCAATAATGCCGAAGGTCGGAGCAAAAGCGCCTGCTGCGGTAAAGAACCCGATGCCGTGTTTGTGCCGGGTACGCATTTGGTCGACTGTGGTATCCAGGATCGCCGAGACCTGTTCGGGGTCGATACCGTCCACCACCATCGAAATCCCTTTTTGCAGGAACTTGTCAGTGATCTTCTTGCTGTCATCTTCAAGAGCCAGCAGCCCTTCACGGCGAGCTTTATCCGCCAGTTTCGTTAAAAGTTCAATGGTGCCCTTGGCATCAAAATGGTTGGTGGTGAACGCCTGCATAATGACCTTGGGTAATATGAGAATTAGGTGCAGGGGTGAGGTGATGATCGTCGCGCCCAATGACCCCCCAAAGATCAAAATAATCGCAGATGGGTGTGCAAACAATTCTCCTGGTGTGCCGCCGTCCATAATCAAGGCGACAACAATTGCTGTAAGAGCCAAGACCAGACCCGAGATGGTCGCGATATCCATGAATTTCTCCTGATTTTCCTATTTTGGTTCGAAAAATTTTCTATAAATCAAAAGACGCCTGATTATTCGTCCTGAAGTTGTGAAGTGAAAGGCATCAGTGTTTTTCGTCGGTATTCAATAAAACGCTCTGCAATTTCCTGCGGGGTATCTTTAACAATAAATATCTTATTACCCACCAAGGTAACAACCGTGTCGGGTGTTGCTTCGACGGTCTGAATCAATTCCGGGTTGACATAAAATACCATACCATTCAAATGGGTAAGAAAAATCACGGTTAGCTTCCTTACTGCCCGATAATTTGCAATCAACCCAGCTCAGGCAGTTATTCATGCGTAACTTTAGCATATCGCTGGAAGTTTTCGGGTAAATAAGCCGTGAAAGGAATATAAAGATTGGCTAAAAAACC
>CAYLOW010000040.1:0-19368 GCA_964385315.1 uncultured Anaerolinea sp. | reverse complement strand
GCCGCTGCCGTTCCTCCATTACTGCGAGTTCCTGTGCCCGCCCATATAATTCCGCGTTGATCATGGTGATCGCGGCCTGGTTTGCGACACTAAGAGCCAGGTCTGCATGATGAGCCGTAAAATAATTATTCGTGCTTTCGGCCACCCCAACGCCGCCGATAATTCTCCCTCTTACCGCCAGCGGCACCCACATCCACGATTGCATGCCATCGAGCAGCACGCCCGTTCCGTCATCAAAAAGTGAACGCAAAAACCGCGCCTGCGGGTCATCACTCCAAACATTTGCAATGCGTATCGGCCGGTGGTCGTTGAATAATTTGGTTAAGATTTCAGGTGTATTCAGGTGAATACGGATCGGTATGGATTGTTCCAAAAACCCTGTCCCGCGGATTGCCAGTGTCACGAGTGACGATCCTTCCAGGGAAAATAATCCGCCATGTGCATACTTGATTATCTTTCGCAGCTGATCAAGGATCAATCCCGGCTGGAGTTCCAGAGTGGAGGCCAGTGTATGCGAGATTTCCAACAGGGTGGCCTGCTCATGGGTGCGGGTCTCTGCACGATCGTGGAGGTCTTGTTCGAGTTCAATTCGTTTGCTGACATCCCTAACGTTTCCCAGCAGGCAGGCCCGTTCTTGATATGTGAGTGCCGTCCCGCGCCATTCAGCATTAAAAGTGGATCCATCCCGGCAGATATGCATCACGCGTGTGTCAATTTCCATTTTCGATCGAACCATATGGATGGTTTCACTAAATACATACTGGCTGTCAGGGTGTATGAGGGAGTTCAGGTACAGCCCAATAAATTCTGCGTGGGTGTAATGGTGCATTGAGCACGCTGCAGGGTTGGCCTCGACCACCTGATTATTTTCCAGATCAACAATGATCACCCCATCACTGACGGCATCAAAAATACCTTTATATTGACCATCCTTGTCCTCGGGTTCCAGCCGTTTTGTGTCTTCTTTCATCGGCATCCTTTTCTTTCTGATACTATATTTTTATAAACTCTAATTTCATTGTACTGCGATACGCAATAAATTCATCCCATCACAACCCGCACTTTATGCGGCAGACCATCATCAATCAACGGGATTATTCCATCTAAAAAGGGAACTCCGTCCAGGATAACCTGCAGGACGCCGCGGTTTACATTACTTGGATTCTCGATGTTGACTTTGTAATGTGTTGCTCCAAAACGGTAAACCACTTTAAATCCCGGCCAATCGTGAGGAATGCACGGGTTTATGTTGAGAGAGTTACCCGCCCTGCTTATGCCAAGGATGGCTTCAATGCCCAAACGGTACATCCAGGCTGAAGAGCCCGTGTACCAGGTCCAACCGCCGTGCCCTGTATGCGGGGGCGCACCGTAAATATCGGCGGCGATCACATAGGGTTCCACTTTATAGTGCGCTGTTTTCTCGGGCGAATCGGCGTGGCTGATGGGATTTAACATGCGGAATAATTCCCCTGCCCGATCTCCCTGTCCAAGTTTGGCAAATGCCCAGGCAGTCCAAATGGCGGCGTGGGTGTACTGCCCGCCGTTTTCACGGACGCCTGGCAGATAACCTTTGATATAACCAGGGTCATACTGTGACTTATCGAAAGGAGGGGTGAACAATAGAATTATTTGCCCGGCCTGGTTCACCAATCGCTTGTTGACGGATTCCATTGCCTGAGCTGCCCGATCTAAAATTGCTGCGCCTGATAAAACCGCCCATGACTGGGCGATCGAATCGATCTGACATTCAATGCTTTCATGTGAACCCATCTTCGAGCCGTCATCATAAAAGGCGCGCAGATACCAATCGCCATCCCAGGCCTGTGTTTCAAGTGCCTGCGATAATTTCTCCGCGTGCTGCATATAAAGCGCAGGATCATCCTTCATTAAAACCATCAGAGGCACAAAACGCTTGAGCGTGGCGTGCAGAAACCAGCCAAGCCACACACTCTCACCGCGGCCATCCATACCGACGCGGTTCATACCATCGTTCCAATCGCCGCCACCCATCAGCGGTAGACCATGTGAGCCGGATGTGTTTCCCTTTTCGATGGCGCGCCGGCAATGCTCGTAAAGTGTGTACGATTCTTCCGCAGCTCTGTATTGTGTGTACCTTTCGGATTCGCCCGCCTTGAGCGCTTCGCCTTTCAGGAAAGGGATGGCCTCATTCAAAAGGGAGTCGTCACCCGTAGCGGAGACATACTCAGCGGCGACAAAAGGCAGCCAGAGAAGGTCATCGGAAAAGCGCGTGCGAACCCCGCGACCCGCTGGAGGATTCCACCAGTGGAGCACATCTCCCGCCTCAAACTGGTGCTGCGCCGCTTCCAAAATTTGCGCGCGCGCGATGTCGGGCCGGGTATGCAGCAACGCCATCACATCCTGAAGTTGATCACGAAAGCCAAACGCCCCGCTGGATTGGTAAAGTGCTGTCCGTCCCCACATACGGCAAGCCAGTGTTTGATACATCAGCCAGCGGTTGAGCATTAGATCCATGCCTGAGTCAGGCGTTTCAACGGTGATGACATTTAATATTTCATCCCAATTTTTTTTGACGGATTGCCAGACTGCCTCAACCTCGGCTTGTGACTGAATCTGTCCGATCAGCTTTAGGCTTTCATCCCGATTTTTTCCTTCACCGATCAAGAAGAATACTTCTTCTGATGCTCCTGCCGCCAGATCAACATGGAGTTGGATAACTGCGCACGGGTCAAGCCCCGCATTCACTGCGCTTTCCAACCCGATGCGGCCGAGTGCCGCGGGGTTGCGCAAGCTGCCCATGCGTCCCAGGAACTCTGTTCGATCGGTTGTAACACCATGCGGATTTTTACTGGCAGCAAGAAATGCCACACGCCCGCTGAACTCACTATTGAAATGATTGCCTGCTATCAAGGCATTTTTCTCAGGGATGAACTTTGGCATGATATGCGCCTGATGTGTTTCACGGGTTGTGCCAAGCACCCACTCTGCATAATAAGTAACCGTAACGCGGCGTGGGCGTTCCCATAGATTTTGCAACCGCAATTGAACGATCTTCACTGGCGCGGCGGGCGCGGCAAACAGACGCATCTTTTGGTTCAAGCCGTGGCTCTGGCTCTCAAAAATTGAATAGCCCGCCCCGTGGCGAATCACGTGCGTCGTGTCTGCCCCGGCTGGCATAAGTGTCGGAGACCAGACCAAGCCAGTTTCTTCATCGCGCAAATAGATAGCCTCACTCGGCATATCGGTAACCGGGTCATTGCGCCAGGGGGTGAGGCGATTCTCCCCGCTGTTCTCTGCCCAGGTAGAGCCGAAGCCTGATTCAGAAACCAAAAACCCAAATTGCGGATTGGCGATGACATTGATCCACGGGTTTGGTGTGTGCTGGCCTGACTGGAGATAGATGACGTATTCTTTGCCATCACAGCTAAATCCACCGAGGCCGTTGTCTGTAAGCAGGTCAACCGGCAGAGGGAGTGATTTCGTCGATTCAGGATCAAATGCCGGGGAGAGTGAAGCGGTGAACTGCGGCAGGCGGGTGGTTTGGAGGGTCAAACGCAAAGCGTGTTCGGCGAGTGTGCCATTCTTTTCATCCAAAATAACACCCGCCACCGTTTGAAATAGGATCTTGTCGGCAGGTTGAAGTTGGTCAGCGCGCAGGATAAAAATTCCATTGCGTTGATTCAGCGAGTCTGCCGCGCCCATGCGTTCGATCTGGCGTACGATGGTGTTGTGTAAATCAAGGGCATAACCTGTATCCTCTTCATTGAGGATAACGAGATTAACCGTGACATGGCGGTTGCGCCAGTAGGTAAAGGCCTGCAGTGCCTCGATCAGTAAAGGTGATTCGCCGTCCCGGATGTGTGTCAGCAAAATCGGGTAATCACCAGAAACACCGAATGCCCACAAGTCAGTCTGTCCCTTCACATTTTGCGCGAGGATATGCGGCGCGGCGCGCAATACGCCTGTTGGATAAAGAAGGGCAGATAGCAGACGCTGGATATTTTCGACGGCGTAGGCATTTAGCCCCAGGTCGAGCAGTTCATGCTCGCTTTTGGCGCGGGACTCGTCAAAGGCACGGTGAATGGATTGACCAGATTGATAACGGGAGAGTTTTTCCAATGCTTCGGAACGGGATGGAGCCGCCAGAGTCAGGAATGTGACTCGTGTTTTTCCATGCGGCTTTAAATCAATTTCCTGACCAAGCGACATGATCGGGTCGAGCGTTCCGCCTGTGGTTCCAGAAAGGTGACGATTGGAACTATGTAATGCCAGCGGTGTGTGCATCGTCTGTGATCTGCCCAGGAACTTAGCGCGGTCGCTTTCATGTTCATTCGTCACCTTGCGTCCCGCTTCGATGACCATCGCATGGATCAAAACAACAGGTTTTTCATCCGACGAACGCGGGCGACGGGTGAATAGGAGCGCGTTCTCCTTTGGAAGATACTCACTTTCGATAAAAAGCTTGTTGAAAGCAGGATGCCGCCGATCGGCAGCCTGCGGAGCAATCGTCACTTCGCCATAACTGGTGAGTTTCAACTTTCTGGATCGATGACTGTCATTAAGGATGTTCACGCGTCGAATCTCAACACCATCGGTGCTGATTGTGACTCCAGTACGCAGGGAAATTCCATTGTCCGAACGCTGGAATTCGACCTTGTGCGGGTAAAAGGATACGTCAAAATATTCCGGCGCACATTCGATGGGCTGACGGGTGGCAGACCAAAGCGCCCCGCTTTCGCGGTCCTGTAAATAGATCCATGTACCCCACGAGTCGAGAGTGGTGTCGGCATTCCAGCGCGTCAACGCAAACTCGCGCCATTGACTGTATCCGCCGCCCGCATTGGTGATCATGGTGCTCGTCTCCCCCTGCGAAAGGACATGCACTTGCGGAATGGGACTATCGACAGCCACGTGCCACGGCTCACTGCTAACCAGTCGTGTCCCTTCGGGCAGATCCGCAGGTTCATCGAGATTGGGATATTCGATTGGCGGGTTCTGGGGGATTTTTTCCTGCAGCAACAATTCGATACTTTGGATGTGTTCATCGGCATGGAAACGCTGAACCATCACATCACCCAACAAGTAGTTACAAGCCGCCACCAAAATCATGCCCTGGTGATGTGCCATGTAAGACTGCACTATGCCAAGTGTCTGACCTGACGGCAAGCGTGTTTTTGTGAAATCAAGAGCTTCATAAAAGCCAAAATGCCCAAGCATTTTAAATTGCTCCAAGCGTGACATGTTTTCCAACACTGCCTGGGGCTGCAATGAAAGCCCAAGCATCGTAGCATAAGGCGTGATGACCAAATCATCGGGCAGGTCGCGTTTGTAGCCGAGGACAGGCACGCCAAAAGCCTGATATTGATAATTCAAGTTGATATCAAAGGCAAGGTAGCCCGATTCAGAAATACCCCATGGAACTTTTTTCTCTGCACCATAATTAACCTGCGCTTCAAGCGCAACATAGCAGCTATCCGAGAGAAATGTTCCCGAATAATTTTTGGTAAACAAAGCCGGCATGAGATATTCGAACATGGTGCCGCTCCACGAGAGCAACACCTGCCTGCCTTCCACCTTTGTCACGGGGCGTCCAAGATGCTGCCAGTGACCGTGCGGTACATCGCCTTTAGCAATCGCGATCAGGCTGGCGATCCGCGCTTCAGATGCAAGCAGATCGTAATAACTTGGGTCAAGTTTTTCGGTGCTGGCGTTATAGCCGATGTGAAACACCTGCCGGCGTTCACTGAATAGAAAACGAAAATTCATGCCTGTTACAATGGCGTTTGACCGATCTGCCAGTTCTTGAAACTCGGTCAACAAGGAATCAACGGCCATTTGCGCCGCTGTAAGATCATCCTCAAAATATTGACACCATTCCCGCGCTGCCTCTTCCTGTTGATGCGACTTGAAATGGACCAGCGCTGTTTTGATGCTTTCATACACTGCATTCGCCTGTCCCAGGGTGGGCATATCAACGGGCAGGCAGCCGTGCAATTCAGGCGGAATATCCCGACCAAGCCAGGGTGCGAACAAGCCCAAACCGCGCTGCATATCCTGCAAGCTGTGATGCAGCAAGTCGAGGTAAAGTTGGAGTTCAGTCAAAGATTCGGATTTAAGATTGGGGTGGCCCTCAAGCATTTCAAGTAAGCGGTGCGAGACTCTTTCCCATCCATCGGTTGACAGCCAGATAATGGTTTTTGTCCACTCAGATGTCTGGTTCTGGATGGCGCTGATGTGGTCGTAAATTCTGGTTAGTTCAACTTCAAATGATTCAAGCGAGGCGTGCGGATTATTTTTCTCCAGCACTTGTAATATCTCAGCCAAAATATCAAGAATGACTAGCAAACCCTGCCAGCGGTTTATCCCCAATAACGGCGCATCTGGCAAAGTAAGGCAGCCCTGCCTGAGCGTGATCAGGCAGGCGGCCAGGTTACCGCTATCGACCGTGGAAATGTAGCGCGGTGGAAGAGAAGTCATCGTTTGCGAGTCGTACCAGTTCAGCAGGTGTCCGCGATAATGTTCCAGCTTGTCCATATTCTCAAACGTTGAACGCAAACGGAGGGATAACTCAGCCAACCCCATGTAACCGAAATCATACGCCGATAACGTGGAAACGAGAAAAAGCCCAATGTTGGTCGGTGTGGTGTAGTGTGCCACATTTCCACGCGGTGACTCTTGATAATGATCGGGGGGAAGCCAATGGTCATCTGGCCCGGCGAATTGCTCAAAAAATGCCCAGGTGCGGCGCGCCAAACGACTCACTTTTCTGCGCTGAGTTTCCGAGAGCGGCGCGGTTACATGTGTCACAGGCTGACTGATAATTGAAGCGACTTGTGGAGCAACGAGCCAAGCAATGACAAAAGGCAAAGCAACCCAGAGGGCTCCCGGGTTGAAAACGGCAACAGCCGCGCCTAATACCACGGCGAAAACCAAAGACGACGACATTTCGCCCCAGATTTCGTATTGTGCCTTCGATTTGAATGACCTTGCTGTGTTCGCCGCTGTTGTCCATTGCAGCAGGTTTTTGCGCTCAATCAATAAACGGATCAAGGTTGTGCTGATCGCCCCCAACATAAGGAGGGCTTCGTAAGGTAAAAAAAGGACAGAAAGTGCCCATCGTGTGAGTGGAAGTTGGCTGGTCTTGAGAATTTGTTTGAGCGACAAGTGCCCGATGTTATACCTGCCATACTGAAAAGTTTGCACAACAATGGGTAGAACAGAAGGCAGAAAAACTAGAACCGACCAGACCCATGGCGATCCCGGCAGAAAGAGCCAGCCTGCAGCGAGGAGCAACAGCAAAGTCGGTGGTAAGAGACTGCGCCGTAGATTATCGAATACCTTCCAAAGGTTGATGATTGATAAGCGGTTGAGGGCTATACCGTTTTGGGTGTGGACGACGGGGAATAGCCAGGGCAGCAACTGCCAGTCACCTCGAATCCAACGCCGCAACCGGCGGGCATATACCAAATAGCGTGAAGGGTATTCTTCATACAAAGTAATATCCGTAACCAGCGCCGCACGACCATAAATCCCTTCAAACAGGTCGTGACTGAGCAGGGTATTTTGGCGTACCTGGCCTGCGAGGCTCCGCTCGAAAGCTGCGACATCATAAATGCCTTTACCGACATAACTGCCTTCACCAAAAAGATCCTGATACACATCCGAGACCGCGAAGGAGTACAGGTCAAAGCCGGTATTTCCCGCAAAGATTTGCGAAAAGATCGATCGATTCGCACTGGTCGGTTTGATCGCTACGCGCGGTTGGAGCACCGTATAACCAGCGACCACCGCTCGACCGTCTGCGGCAAATTCCGCGTGATTGAGCGGATGCGCCAGGGTGGCAATCAGCCGGTTGGCGCTGCCCTGTGGCAGGGAGGTATCCGCGTCGAGCGTGATCACATATTTGATGTCGGTTAAAATGCCCGCATCCCCAACCTGGGTTGAGTAGGGTGTCTCACCCAGGTTAAGCAACAGACGATTGAAATCCGCCAGTTTGCCGCGTTTGCGTTCCCATCCCATCCAAACTCCCTCAGATGGATTCCACTGTCGATGACGATGAAATAAATAAAAGGGCGCGGCTTGCATATACTTTTGATTTAATTTTTCAATGCCAATACTAGCCAATGCAAGCAGTTCTTCATCCTCCGGCATTTCTTCCGCAGGCGCATCGCCGAAATCAGTCAGTAAGGCATAAGTTAGCAGCGGATCAGGGTTGGATAAATAATAGAGTTCCAGCTCCTGGAGAAGATGATTAAGCTCCTTCTCACTCTCCAACAGAGTCGGCACAACGACCATGGTACGGTTGCCCGCTGGAATTCCTTCCGAAAAATCCATGCGAGGCAGACTTTTCGGCTTGATTCGATGAGTTATATCCCAATGGATGATCGTGATGGCAGCTTCTAAAGCCAATCCAATCCCAAGCACGCCGGCTGCAATGAGTTGAATGGGCGAGCCGCCCAAAAGTGCGGCGTAGGCTAATAATCCCATGACCAACAGACTGGAGAGTATGCCAATACTTCCCAGATAAGTGGTGGTGGGAAATGTGAGAAGTGCACGCTGCACTTGAACTCTAAATCCAGGTTGATAATGGATACTGTTTTCGAGCATCACGCGTCCAGCATCGACCAGATAAAAACCTACATGCGATTCCCGTTTAGGTGTCCTACATTCTTCGTTGGCAGCGAAATCCACTGCGGCAAGCGCGACCTGCTCCTCACTATGTTTTGAGTGGCGCGCCAATTCTTCGATGACACTGCGATAACTATTGCGAGTATCAAAATCCATGTGCGCATAGATATTCGAGGGGTCATTGCGTAAAATCTGTTCGACGCGGCTGGTCTGCTCAAAAAAGTCCTTCCAATCTGTGGCTGAGAGCAGGCGTAAACTAAGAATACAGTTGGCGATAATGGTATCGTTTGGCAAACTAACAGCAAATTGATTTGGGACTTCGCTCAGACTTTTGGGGACATCAACACCCGTCAATTCGGACGTGGCGTAAACGAGCCGTTCCAAAATCCCTATGCGGAGCATGATCGGTAAAGCCCATAGTTCCCCGATCGTCAGCGGCATGATCTGTTGATAATCCTGAATAAAAATTGCGGCTTGAGTCAGATCGATCTGGCTCTGACTGTATCCGATCCATTCACGAGCCAGGGCAAAAATACGGGTGTGTCCCTGCAGTGATGTTTCATTCAGTTTTGGTAATTCATTAAGGAACCCATCCGGTAGATCCTCTTCGATCTGGCGGATGGTTTGTTTGACAACGTAAAAATTATCCAAAATCCATTCGCCCGCGCGTGATGACCTGCCAGACAAATCATGTAATTCCTTTGACGGCGCGGCTTTGAAGATCGCATATGCATTACGTAAAGCAAGTTCCCAACTTGCCAGGTATTTCAACAATGTTGTTTCTTCGGGACGGGGAATATATTCTGTTCTGATCCCGTGTGTGTTCGCCAGCCGATGTGCAAATTCTCTCAGTTGTATATCTACACCGGGATTGGACGGGTTGGGCACGACGACCCGGGGAGCAATTAACATAAGTTATCGCTCTGCACGATCATTTGAAAGCACTTCAGGAGACGGCGGCTCCTGTTTGGATGGCTGGTCCTGCACAATGAGGAGCGACACCTTTCCATACAAGATAAAATTATTGACCATGTTTCCATATGGCCATTGATGATTGCCTGAATATCCATGCGCACTCAGCGTGACCAGATCTATTTGTTCCTGCTCTGCCAGTTGATGCAATGCGACTGCTGCATTACCACTTGAGATGAGATGAGTTTGTATAGCGATACCTTCCAAATATGAACGTGATTTCAACTGCTCCAGATAACGTCCTGCTTCCTCCAGATTGCGTTCAACAATGCGGTTGGATAATTCAACATCTTCACGTGCCGGCGGCATTTGACGTGCCATTTCCGGAGTTTGTACAACCTGCACAAGGTGGATCTGAGATTTGTGGAAATTCGCCAATTGCGTAATGATCGGTATGACATTTTCCGCCCTTTGTGAACCATCCAACGGCACAAGGATATGTTTATAAATCGAAGTTTCTATATTTTCATCAAGAGTCGCCTCATGTTGGTGGGCCCTAACAATCAGGAGAGAAGTTTGTGCGCTCAAAATGGTTTTTTGGGTTACACTGCTGATGCCCCACTGAGTCAAACCATGGCGCCCATGACTACTCAAAACGATTAATTTCATTCCCCGATTTTGAGCGTACTCCGTGATCCCTTCAGCGATCAACCCTTCCAAAACTTCAGACTGCACTCGAATCGTTAATTTTTGGATCCGCGCCTGTATCTTATCCAGATAGAGCACTGATCTTGTTTTATTGATCTGCCAGTTAAGCAGGTCAAACAATTGCGCTGACGAGCCAGCATGGTTCTTTTCAAGCATTCGGAGCAGCGTGATCTCTGCGTCAAAAGGCCGGGCAAAAGCAATGACATGCGGCAGGACACAGTCCGCCAGTTGTGAACCATCCAACGGGACAAGTATAGTATCGAACATGGGTTATCCCTTCGATTTTTTCATATTGCCAAATAGAGGCGGATTAAGGAATTGAAACCTTAATCAACGGCGTTATGGCTGATATTGATTTTGATAGTGTGATGGGGTATGGGAGGCATCTCGCGTATGCGAGCGAAATTAAAAAGTGCAACGGAATGTTACCATGCTGAAACCCGGTAACGCACCTAGCAGAAATGAGTCTTCCAACCGTAAGCGGTATAGCCTACTAAAATCAGTATACACTATTTTATTGCGATTAGAGTGGCGTGACCTATCCCCTTTTCCCCTAAAACAAATGTGGTATGTTACTTATCCCCGGGTTATTCATCATTTCAATGAAAACCGGTACAACATGCGGGTCAAAGTGCGTCCCAGATTGGTCGCTTAAATATTTCATCGTGTCTGTTTGAGACCAGGCAGAGCGATAGGGACGGTCAGAAGTTAGGGCATCGTAGACATCTACAATGGCAAATAGCCGCGCGGCAAACGGGATGTCTTCGCCCATAAGCTGGTTTGGGTAGCCCATGCCATTCCATTTTTCGTGGTGTGAACGAGGGATATCCAATGCGGGCGTAAGATATTCTATCGATGCGAGCATATCTACAGCGATAAGAGGATGGCGACGCATTGTAATCCACTCTTCGTCGCTTAACGGTCCGGGTTTAAGCAAAATATTATCCGGGATGGCGACCTTACCAATATCGTGTAGCATGGCGCCACGGCAAATATGCGTGAGCTCAGGTTGTTTTATTCCCATTTGGATTGCCAGTTTGTATGTCAATTCCGTGACACGGTGGGAATGTTCCTGTGTTTCTTTATCGCGCAGGTTAATCGCGTGCGACCAGCCCTCGATGGTCTTATCGTAAGCTAACGTCAACTCCTGGTTGGATATTTTTAATTTCTTGAAAAGCCTTGCGTTATCGATTGCGATGGCAGCCTGACCAGCGAGCATGTCCATGTAATTCAACCAGCCCTCGTCTGTTTCAAGAAATGTGCGGTGAAATATTTCAAGCACGCCAACTACCTGTCCCTTTGCTATCAGGGGCACTGCAAAGTAAGCGATAAAGTTTTCAAATGCAAAAAGAGGAGAACGGAGGAAGGCTGTATGGTTGGACTTCAAATTGTGGATATGAATGACTTTCCGATCCAAAGCCGCCATACCAGCATGTTCCTCGCCAATACGCAAGCGGGTATGATGCAATGCAAGGGTATTAAACCCCGTTCCTGCGGCAAACTCAAGGTGCTGTGTGTTCGACTCAAACAGCAAAATGGAAGCTGCATCAATATTCAATTGGTCCCGAACATGATCGAGGATTACCGAGAGTGTCGGGGTTAGATCCAAATCGGAAGTGATTGCCAAATCAATTGATCGCAGGGCTGCCAATTGACCAAAATGATGTTTAATTTTTTCTTCGGATTGCTTGTATTTCGTAATATCCCGCACAAGCATAATATATTGCCCGCTGGAAAGGGGGACCAGCCGTGATTCATACCAGCATTTGCCGGAAGGTGTGTGGAGATAATACTCCATAAAAACGACCTGGCTTCCGGAACGGACCGTCTTTAAAACACCTTCGATCTTTCTTCCCACTTCTAGGGGCAGGACATCCTGCATTTTCTGCCCTAAAAATGTTTCGGGGGGAACATACAAGTGCATCTCATCACCGGCTTTATAATCCAGAATAGTTCCACTGGAATCCAAAATAAACAACAAATCATGGGAAGCATGAAATATTGCATCCAATCTTTGATTGGAATCGGGCAGGGTTTGCAGGGAAAGTCCTGTATTCATTCTTTAAAAAACCGCTTTAAGCATACCTAATAAAAATTACTATCGCGCAGACCGGAGTTAGGATTTTTGCATCGCAACTGATGCGAATTAATAGCTGTTGCTTAATGACCGATTGACCTGCCTGGCCAGATCAGAAAGGGAATTGGCCCGAATGGAAACTATCAAATCCTCTTCCTCCCGGCTAAGCGAAAACTTCTCCCCCAAATACCCTTTTTTGAGGGCAACATGCGGATCTTCCAAAAGCATGTTGCAAAATTGCCGGTTGACAACTGCTGCGGAAAAAACACGGCTTAACCCGGAGGTGATATTGGGTTTTGGAAAAAGGTTGATTGTCATTCTATTTTGATGGGTGAGCGGTGCTATCATGGTTGTATACCTCTGTTTGAAATTTGGAAGATGATCCCGGGCTGGCAAGCATCCAAAAGGCACCAATGGCGATCAAGATGTCGCCGAGACTGAATGCCACTTGATACGGGAACCAGCTTGGGGGGAGGATGCGGTCGGCCAGCCACTCGAATCGGGTATTTTCCGGAAATAGAAGAATGTCTTTGGGTCCCAATCGGCTTCCAGATTGAATATCCAACAAACGTTCCTCGGATATCAAACGGCTGGCGGTTTGTGGGCTGATCGGCATGAAGCCACTGTTTGCCGTCATAACCACCAGATTAAGCGCTAATCCACAGATTAAAATGGACATGCCCGTAACGCGACGATTGAACCAGGCAAACCCAAACAACATGATCTGCGAGGTCAGAAGACAGATGGCAACCACCCATTCTGGCAGGTTTTTGCTGGTAAGCGGAAAATAAATCACGAAAAACTGTGGCAGGAAGGCGACAAATGCCAGCCAAATGTAGCGTAAATCGGGTGCATGGTACGGATATCTGCGCGACCGCGCCCATACCAAACCAGTCAATAGACCAGCGGCAAGAGCAAATAGTAAAATCAATTATCTTCCCGGGCCGCCTTCGGCCAGAGGTGCACCAGTACCAAGCACGAGCATGGCCAGGGAGATAAGAACAAAGACCAATTGCACATGCTGGCGGTTGATCTTCTGAACTGATAAAGCGAGAAGGGCGAATTTATTTTTCATGGGTAATATCCTTTTTTGATAGAAGTACCTTTTTGCATATATATTACTTTCCCCCAAGCTTCAAAACAGGCTTCAAAATAAAACCAGCCCGAAAAGGGCTGGCTTGAGCAACAATCAATATTCTTAAATTTGACTTCTTGGATAAGTTTTGTAACTCTCCACTAACACTAAGGCGTTGAGGAACCCCAAAAATTATTCGTGGCCTGGACCTTATCAACTTCCAAATGTCACCACAGGTTAAAGTAATGTGTGCCCGGATTAGGCTGGATGTCCATCGCACCTCAGGATTATCCACGGATGTGATGTGCTTGGTATATTAGCGGTTGAAAAAGGTTTCCGAATGTAAATCCTGCCGTTTGCGCAATGGGTTTATTTTTCGACCAGACGATGGTAAAGATCCTGCGTTTCTCTTGAGGGAGGCAGGCCAAGGTGACGCTGCATGATTTCCTCACAAGCCTGATATGTCCGTATGATCGATGCGCGATCACCCAGACGATGATATACCTGCATAGAAAGAGAATATGCAGTCTCAAAACTGGGATCATAATCCAGGGCGCGCTGACAGGATTCAAGAGCTTTTTCTGGTTGGGCCTGCTTCTGAAATAATTCCGCCAGAATTATAAGGGTTGAGAGGTACGTTTGGCTTAGATGTTCCCGTTCAAGAAATACCCAGTCAGCATAGATATCATCCAAAAAAGGTCCGCGAACAAGGTCAACTGCTTTTTGATAAAGCCTGATCTGTTCCTCAACGCTAGGTGCTGATTTGGCGCGTGCAAGGAATGCCTCAAATGCTTCGACATCATATTCGAAGTCCAGTGTACGATTGAAACTATAAAATACATCCTCATAGGTAATTACATCCTGACCTACAGCCCTGCGCAAACGATATATCTCATTTTTAAATCGCAGCTTTAATTTTTTAGGATCATCAACATCCGGCCAGAGAGTCGCTCCCACCTGCTCTTTGGTAAGAGGTTTTTGGCTTGTGAAAAAGTAAAAAAACAAGTCACGCACTGATTGTGTTTGCCAATCTGAAAGAGTTAGCAATTTTCCACCCACGCTGACGGATGCCTGCCCAAATGCACGGATAATTAAATGAGCATTCGGGATCTGAATAACATGCGCAGTGCGGTGCAATTGACGCCTAATTGCCGGCATTTTTCCTGCCAAATTACTGGCACGGGTTAGCAGGTCGCTGACCATGCGCCCAACTTCATCATCTTTTTGTAATCCATTCAGCCAATCTTGAGCCTGGTGAATTGCCACCAGAATGGCATTCGCAACTTGACCACGGTTACTGATCACGGCTTTAATCATTTGGCTTGCAATTGGGTGATTCCCTGTTTGATGCGCAGCTGCTGCCAGCCAGATACGACTTGTGTCGCCCTCCAATCTACGATTATCCTCGGAGAAGCAGCGTTCAGCTTCTGTCAACTCATCAATCGCTTGAGATGGATTTCCTTTCAAAAGAGAGAGACGCCCAAGGCCCAAATTGAGCAGCCCCTTCTCGTAAAGAGAGTCTGAAGATTGAACCATTTCTGCCCCATATGTTATTAATTTATGCGCTTCCGCTGAATTCTTTTGAAGAAATGCGAGGCCCGCCTTTGCCATTGTTAAATAAAATAGGATAAAGCGGTTATCCACACCCTGAATGACTTCTTCAGCATGTTGATAATTAAGCTGCGCAACAGTGAAGTCTTCCAATTCCATGTACAAGTCCCCCAGTCCAAGGGTAATAAAGGCTTCCATGCGTGTATAGCCACTGCGTTGGGCGCATACCAATCCCTCCTCAAAAGCCGTGGCAGCTTTTTCGTATTCCCCTTGAAAATGGCGCAAAACCCCCAAATTATTCAATAAATTGGACTGCCATGATAGATTCCCCTCCTGCCGCCAAATTTGGAGGGCTTTTTCATAGGCAATTCCAGCCTCTGTATAATTTCCAAGTGCGTTGTATACCATGCCGGTTTCCATGAACAATATCGGTATGTTGACCGTTTCGTTTAGGCGGGTATATAGATTTAATGAGTCTTCCAAAAACGCTATTGCCTGCCGCGATTGCCCCAACCGAAATAAAGCCAACCCCTTCATCCGCAATGCCTCAGCATAGATCATTTGCAGATCATCTCTCGACTTAATCATATCAATAACTTCGTCGGCGTCACTCAACGAGGAATCATAATCACCAAGAAAGTTATAAACTAATGCGCGTCTTACCAGAGTTAAGGTTAGACCGGGAATGTTATTTTCAAAACGAAAACCCTGGCTGGCCTGATCCAACAGACTCAACCCGTTTCGCAGATTCCCCTTCACGTATGCGATTACTCCACGGATCGATAGCAGGCCGGGACGTGTCCGTAATAAAGATGGAGGCAGATCACTTACCCAAGACTCAAGGGTAAGCATGGCACGTTGTAACATAGGCGTGGAAGCGTGCTCAACCATCTCTGCAAGGACGTCGTTGTTATTTAATTGTTTATAGATGAAATGCGCTTTTTCCCATTCCCCCAGCTCTTCATAAGCCCGTCCCAAGCGGGACAAGATCGGTTTAACCTCTTCGGGATGTTCCTGTTTAAACCTGGCGAGCAGAAAATCACGAAAGAGATGATGATAACGTAATGACCTGCCATCTTCACCTACAGGTAAAATAAAAAGGTTGTTCTGTATAACTGCACTGATTAAACCATGCCAGTTTTGCGACTCTGGATACAGCGGTTGTAAAACAACCTGGCAAAGATGAGCATCAAACTCCTCCAACATGGATGTGCGTAACAGGAAATCACGGAGGTCTGGAAGCTGATGATCCAGTACCTGTTGCCCAAGAAAGGCTTCCAGGTCAACGCCGGTATTCGATGTCGGTTTTATTAAATATTGAGACAATTTACCCATGCCGGTAAACTGCAAACCGGTGATCCACCCTTCTGTTTTTTCGAATATTTTTCCGGCTTCATCCTCTGAAATTCGTAGATTGCTGTTTTGCGCCAGTAAAGCCTGAATCTCATCCGGGTGAAAAGCAAGATCAGAAAAACTCAACCCGCTGACCTGGTCACGCGCCACCATTAGGGGAAGGTCAGGCAGACTCGTCAGAGCCCGAGAAGAAATTATCAGGTGACAGTTTTCATCAACCAGCTGAACAAATCTGTTCAGGAATGCCTGAATGGGCTGAACATCATCCACCAAATGAAAATCATCGAGCACAAGGATAAAATGCTCATGAATTTGTTCATAAGTTTCATTGACCAGTGTAACCAGCATCCGCTCCATATCCTGCTCTAGAGAGATTAAACTTCCAAGTATGGACATGGATTGGCTTCCAAATTTTGGGAATCGTTCCGCCATTGCAGCGATCAAATAGGCAATGAAGCGTTGGGGTTCACGATCCATCGTGTCAAGGGCCAGCCAACAGCAGGGCAATTCACTTTGGTTTGCCAGGTCTATCAGAAGGGATGTCTTTCCATAACCAGCAGGCGCAGAGACCAGGGTCAGCTTTTTATCTAGAGATTCGAACAAAGCATCCAATAACCGTTCGCGCGTAAGTATTTCCGTTCGGCGGCGCGGAGAAATGATCTTGGTTTTGCTGATGGGAATAAGTGACATTTGTTTTAGCCGGACTATCTTACATTAAAGAGCATTCGTTTCTTCTTTGGTTTCCGCTAACTGGAATGTGCGTAAAAAAGAGGAATGATGTGAAGCGTGGTGAATATATTTTACGAACAAATCCCACAATACAAATACTAAAATGAATCATACCATAGCCGTTTTTAGTGGAACCCCTGAAAAGTTGCCCACAGGAACGAAACTTGCAATGTTGCATGTGTTACCGGTATTGTTGAACGGATAATTATCGAGAGGTCAGAGAAAATTGTTTCCAGCTTTGATAGTCATTAGTTTCGAGGGTAAGTTGGTGTCAAGACCTAGCCATCCCAAAATGATTTGGCTGACTACACTCCTGAAAGGGTTCCGACGCACACAAGGATCTGACTAGACAGGTGGCAGAACTTAAAATTCCCGTGGATTTCATTAGTGGTAACAACAATTACTCCTGTAATTAAACTTAGTTCAGATCTTATCTTGAGGCACAAAATATGCCAATGAAGAGATTTTACTTGTTAGGATGCTCCGCGCACACCCCCATTTTTGACGAACCTGAAAATGTGAGGAGAATTATGTTGGAAGGCATACTTGCAGGACTGATGGCACTGGTGTCTTTGCTGCCTGGCAGATTTGAATTCCTGTTGCGACACCGGTTTGATCACCGGAAAAAAAACATGCGCTTGTGGAATTTGACTAGCCTTGGAAATCCTGTTTTTCAAGGCTAAAGCATGATGCCAAAACAAAACGGGACGAGTAAAACTACCTGGTTGGTTGAATTAGACTGTCCCATAGTTGTTGGGGTAAGCCTTATTATGGCGAAAGAAAAGTTGCATAATAAAAATAATTGGTGTATTATGAAAATTATTAAAGGGACAACCTAAAATGGAACATGCGTTAATGTGCCCCCAATGTAATGCTCCTCTCGCGCCATCCCGTTTCGCGCGGACTGTTACCTGTTCCTATTGCGGGACAACGATCAAACTCGACGACACCACTGTGTCCGCAGAGAGATTCCATAAGGCATTCCGCGCCTGGAATTCCCCCGAGTCCTACCCAATTCCAGCCTGGTTTTCCATCGGCGATAGCTATTGGGGATCTGGAGAATTCATCACAAGCGGCGATATTTCAGATGTGTATGCCGGGCTGCGTGCCAGGTGGCCCACAGAACTTGTTATTATAAAGATCCTGCGTGATCTTCGTGATGTGATCCCATTCGACAGGGAATGGGAAGTCCTGCAAATACTCCAACAAAGCAGCGCCCCCGGGGCCGACCTCTTCTCATCACTTTTACCCCAACCCGTCATGCATGGCAACATCTCAAACGGAGACCATGCGGGTCAACGTGCGAACATCTTCCGTTGGTCAAGCGGATTTAACCATACCTTTGAAGAAGTGATCCAGGTTTATCCACAAGGAATTCCGCCAAGAGCTTCCATTTGGGTTTGGCGGCGCATGCTCGAAACTCTCTCATTCATACACAATTCAGGGATGGTTCATGGCGCGGTCGTGCCATCACACCTTCTTGTGCAGGATAATGAACATGGCGTGAAGTTAGTGGGATATAGTGCCGCCGATCACCCGGGGAAAACGCTGCAGACCATATCGCCCCGATATGCATCCTTCTATCCAAAGTCAATGCGGTCCCTTTCAGCTCAACTGGACCTTACCATGAGCGCGCGCTGTATGATCGCCATCCTTGGGGGAGATCCGAATACCGGCGCTCTGCCGAAAGCAGTCCCGTCACGCCTTGCCAGGCTCGTGCAACAGACCGCTGAATCTGCACCTGGCGCTTCGACGAAAGCAGATGCCTGGTCTTTGCGCGAAGAACTTGGCGCGATTGCCCGGGAGGTTTTTGGCGCGCCGCAGTTCAACCCGATTGTCATGCCGTCATAAGGGGTTGTCTCACAGTAAGAGGCAATTCACTTTTATTAAGGTAAGGAGATACTCTTATGGGAAATGGTAGTTACAGCGTCGCCGCGCACAAAGCCCTGCTTCAGAACCGGACAAACATCCCAACCGAGCAGGTGTTCAAGCAAACTCAATGCCACCCGCTCATGAACCCAAAAGGGGTCAAAGTGCGGGAAAGCCGGGATGGCAGTGATCACCCCGAATCACGGGGTATTGTTTTTGCATTGGATGTTTCAGGTTCGATGGGAGAAATCCCAAGAATTATGGCAACCCAGCAGCTTCCCAGCTTTATGAAAGTATTGATGGATTGCAAGATACCCGATCCGCAGGTCCTTTTTTTGGCGCTTGGGAACGCCACCTCTGATTCAGCGCCATTGCAAGTTGGACAGTTTGAGTCGACCGCTCAATTGATGGATCAATGGTTGACCTGGACATATCTTGAGGGACACGGCGGCGGAGAGGGTGAAAGTTACGACCTGGCATTTTATTT
>CAYLOW010000039.1:14360-19682 GCA_964385315.1 uncultured Anaerolinea sp. | reverse complement strand
TACAAGCTCTTCTAAAAAGGCTAAATCCGGGACACTAAAATGAGAAACTCAGGTACTACCCATAAAAAAGGCCGTCTCGTTTTCAGAGACGGCCTTTTGCTTTGGAAGTGAAACTTCAGATCGATCATTCAATTTTTAGGATCTTGAATTTGATCTTGCCGCTGGGGGCGTCGGCTTCAGCTATTTCGCCGACTTTTTTATTCATCAAGGCGTGGCCGATGGGAGATTCGTGTGAAATCCTGCCTTTTCGTGGATCTGCTTCTGTTGGACCGACAAGGTGATAGGTTTCGGGTTCATCACTGCCTTCCTGAATGGTCACATGTGAACCGATAAAGACAAAATCCTGCCCCGATGATTTTTCAATGATGATAGCGTTGCGAAGAATGGCTTCAAGCTCCTGAATGCGCCCTTCAAGAAAGCCCTGATCTTCCTTGGCCTGGTGATAATCTGCATTCTCCGAAAGGTCCCCCATTTGGATGGCAGAGCGCAGTCGCTGCGAAAGTTCTTCGCGTCTTACACCTTTTAAGTCACGCAGTTCAGCCTGAAGTTTTTCTTCGCCTTCGGGGGTAAGATAACTGGGTTGGATCATATAAATCTCTCCTCTCATATATTATATTAGATAGGTGGGCGGATGGGGAAGGTTTTTGTTCCCCCTCGGTTGAAAAAAATTACGGTTTCTCACTGGGATTGAACAATTTTTGATGCTCTTCGATGGCGTAACGGTCCGTCATACCTGCGATGTAATCACAGATCGTGCGTTCAAGGCCGCGTTTTTCGAGTAAGAACTGTACATGATCCGGCAGGACGGCGGGTTCGGCGCTATAGGCCTGGAACAATTCGGAGATAACACGCTCTGCCTTGACCTGCATTCGTACCACACGGTAGTGACGATAGAGTTTTCGGTAGAGCAGGTCTTTTAATTCCCGATTACGCCGCTGCATTTCCTCGCCATAGCCAATGATGTTGTGCTTGAGTTTTTGAATATCGAGCGCACTTTTGACCTTGCTGTCTTTGATGCGGGTTTCAGTTGCCTGTAACATATCCGTCACCATCAAACCGACCAGTTGACGGATCATGCGGTGGCGTTCCATGTCGCTCAGGATCGCCCCATGCCAGTTGTAGGTCTCGCGCAGAATTTCCCACAGGGCAACGCCGTCCAGCGTTTGCGGGGTGATCATGCCGGAGCGCAGGCCGTCATCCAGGTCATGGGTCGTGTAGGCCAGTTCATCCGCCACATTGGCGATCTGCGTTTCGAGATTGCCGCGCAGTTCGGGGTTGAATTGGCTCGCGTCTGAGATGTCATATTCTGATTCATGCTTGACCATTCCCTCACGCACTTCCCATGTGAGATTCAAACCCGGAAATTCAGGATACCGCTGTTCGAGTTCGGTCACGATGCGCAGGGATTGTCTGTTGTGGTCAAAGCCGCCAAAATCCTTCATCAGGCGGGCGAGCGCGACTTCGCCCGAGTGCCCGAAAGGTGAGTGACCCAAATCATGCGCCAGGCAGATCGATTCAACCAGATCTTCATTGGCACCCAGGGCGCGTGCCAGAGTCCGCCCGATCTGGGCGACTTCCAGGGTGTGGGTCAGGCGGGTACGGAAGTAATCACCTTCCAGGTTAAGGAATACCTGAGTCTTGTATTCCAGCCTGCGAAATGCCGTGGTGTGCAGGATGCGGTCACGGTCGCGCTGGAAGGATGTGCGGTAATCGGGTTCACCATCCAGATAGGCGCGTCCTTTTGTCTCCTTGCTGCGCATTCCATAGCTGGCAAGGCTTTTATCTTCGATATCTTCCAATTGCTGTCGGGTAAAAAACATAGGTTGGCCTTATTAGACGAAACTGCCATTGCGCCCTTTGAGTTACCTCAGGTATTACGCAATGGCATTTTGTGTGACGCGAGAGCGGGGCATACAGGCCGATTTTAATTCCATATCAGGGATCGGCCGCAAGAACACCCTTATTTTACCATGTAGAAAGTACGAAATATTAATTTTTCAATACCGGCACAAGGATAAATCCCGTTTGATGTTCCCCCATCCCGGTACGATTGCGCCGCCAACATAAAGCCCGGCAGATTTTCATGGAGATTTAATTGATCGGATAATTCTCAGAAAACATACCATTCACAAAATCTTCGCTGTACGCTTGACTTAGAACATATGTTCTGTTATAGTTTTACACATGTCCATCTGGCAGTTTATAAAGCAGTTTCAGACGGGCTCACAGCAAAAGAAAACATATGAATATACTTTGGGCGAACCTGTACAGCTTAACCTGACCGACCCTGCCGCCCAAGAGACCCTTAAACAAGATAACCCCTTTTGTGATCCTCAGGCTGTCAGCCCATCCCGTGACCAAACATACTTCCGCTGGCTGTCATTTTCTCCACGCGAACAGGATGTCCTTGCATTAACCTGCCTTGGGTACACAAACCGCCAGATCGCCTCCCGATTGGGCATTTCAGCAGGAACAGTCAAATCATACATCCAGAACGTGCTAAACAAAATGGGCCTGCACAGCAAAGTGGATTTGCGTCTCACTTTTTATGGCTGGGATTTTAGCGCCTGGAATTGACCCCACCGCTGGGTTACATATCTCTTCCTGACCCATATTTGTCACTCCTCATCAGCAGCCCCCTGATGGACGCTATCCGCAAGGGGTTTTTCTTTTTTAGAAACCATATTACCCTGTCTGCATGGAACTACTTTTAGACCTGCACCCCAGTCGATCGAGTCTGTTGATCTTATCGCGTCATAAACACACGCAGCTGCTGGTGGCCATTGCACACCTGGCCCAATGCTCACCCCTGATCGTGCTGGATTGCGGCAGGCAATATGACCCGTCCATTGTGGCCCGCGCCGCGCATGGCCGCGCAGAGGTCATCGACCGCATTAAAATCCAGCGCGCCTTTACCTGCTATGAAGCCGTAAAGCTGCTTGAGCAGATACCCGCTGGCAGAGTGCCCATTGTCGTTCTCGACTTCCTCTCAACTTTCTATGATGAAAATGTGAAACCGGGCTCCCGCAAGTTCCTTCTGGAAAGTTCCCTGCGTCATTTCCAACGGTTGAGTCGCGGCGCGGGTCTGGTTGTCAGCACTTCCACCCCGCCTGATACTGAAGATGCCGTATATTTGTTCGAGCGTTTGAAGTCCGCTGCCTCGACTGTCCTGACGTTTGAGCCGCCTTCCGGTTTTGCTGCACAGTTGAGTTTGTTCTAATGGGAAACGTCACGCCGACCATCACCGATATCCTTCACCGGGAGGAGGCCAACCTTGCCAGGTTTCGCCGTGCCTTGCGCCGTGAAGATCAGGTTGTGTTCGATGATCTCTTTGTTGCCGCGTATAAACATCGGGCCGCCGCCAATTATGCCGGGCATCTGCTGCCATTTGAAACCTTTTTGCTTTCCATGCAACTAGAGGAGCACAAGGAAGTACTTTACCTGCGCAGGGAACTCGAGAGCCTGCGTGAGCGAATCAAGAGTCTGTTACCCGATGAACACAAATGAATATACCGGCTGGCTGCTTGATCTTTACCCCCACCCGGAACGTGGAATTGTGCTTTGGCTGTTATGTGATGACGGTCAGAGGCGCTGCCTGTATCAGGATTTCCCTGTTACGTTCTATGCCGCCGGACGGTCGAACCGTCTCCGGGATCTGTGGCTGTTTCTAAAGAGTCAGCCTGTTTCGATTGAATTATCGCGTACTGAGCGGCGGGATCTCTTTACCGGCCCGACAGTGGTACTGGCTGCTTCGCTGGCTTCGCCCGCAGGGCTGCCCGCCCTCTTTCAGAGCCTCACCCAAACCTTCCCCGACCTGACCTTTTACGACGCCGACCTGCATGTCGCGCTTCGTCATGCGGCGCTGTATGGAACCTTTCCACTGGCGCGCTGCCATATTTGTGCAGATGGGCAAAACCGTATTCATGAAATTAATGTCACAGATTCCAGGTGGGATTATGACCCTGAACCGCCGCCTTTACGCATCCTTACCCTTGAACCTGATGTGGATCCATTCCATAACAACCCGAAGAAAATACTCGTCCACTCTCAAAAGAATCACATGGCCTTGGATCTGGATCAGGAAGTTTCAATGCTGGGGTTCCTCAGTTATCTTCTCAAACAGGAGGACCCTGACCTGATCGTTACTTCGCATGGCGATACGTGGCTGCTGCCTCTGCTCTTACAGCTTTCCGCGAAACATAACCGCCCTTTGCCTTGGAATCATGACCCCAATGGGCAGATCAATTATCGAAAGGAACGCAGCTACTTTGCCTATAACCAGGTCATCTATCGCGGCCAACAGGTCCATTTGGCAGGTCGTTTGCACCTGGATATCACCAATACGGTCATGTATAAGGATTACGGCGTCAGCGGTGTTCTGGAAATGGCCCGCGTGACCTCCCTGCCGATCCAAACGGTTGCCCGTGTTTCGCCCGGGACAGGCATATCTGCCATGCAGATCGTTACTGCCTTGGAGCAGGAGATCCTTGTCCCGCTTCGCAAGGAACAGGTCGAAAGGCCCAAGACTACATCCGAACTATTCCACGAGGACATGGGCGGCACGGTCTATGACCCGATCATCGGTTTGCATGAAGACGTGGCAGAGGTTGATTTTTTCTCAATGTACCCAAGCATCATGCTGCGCTTCAACATTTCGCCTGAAACCGTCGGCACAATGAAACCGACTTCCGACCTGGTCTCCAGTTTGGAAGAAATAACAGACAATAAGCGGCTTGGGCTTGTCCCGCAAACCCTGGCTCCCTTGCTTGAGAAGCGCTTCAAACTTAAAGCTATTTTATTGACCCTTTCCGCTTTGGATTGCAGGTATAAAAACTATAAGGCCTATACTGCCGCCCACAAATGGCTGCTGGTGACTTGCTTCGGCTATTTGGGATACAAGAATGCCCGCTTCGGGAGGATCGAAGCACACGAGGCGGTCACGGCTTACGGGCGTGAAGTGCTGTTACGGGCAAAGGAAGCCGCTGAGGATATGGGTTTTAGAGTCTTGCATTTGTATGTCGATGGCATGTGGGTGCAAAGGCCTGGCTGTCGCAGGCCGCAGGATTTTCAGCCCCTGCTGGACGAGATCAAAGCGCGCACCGGTTTACCGATCGCTTTGGACGGGGTCTATAAATGGGTGGCGTTTCTGTCATCCCGCCAGAACAGGAAGATCGCGGTGCCCAATCGATATTTTGGAGTGTTTCAAAGCGGAGAGATTAAAACACGCGGGATCGAGACACGCCGCCACGATACTCCTGCTTTCATTCGGGAAGTACAAATGGAGGTCCTTGAGATCCTTGCAAAAGCTCCTGACGCCAAAAG
>CAYLOW010000039.1:0-14260 GCA_964385315.1 uncultured Anaerolinea sp. | reverse complement strand
AATATAACCTCTTGTCTCCTGTGCTTTTCGGAGAAATGATCATTAAAGGTGCAGACCGTTTACAATCAACCCGATGTTTATCCACCTCACCACCCATTCCGCCTTCTCTCTGCAAGAGGGATTAATGACTCCCGCTGACCTGGTACAGGCAGCGCAAGCCAGGGGAATGCCTGCGCTTGGACTGACAGATCACAACCTGTTGACCGGTGCGATCGAATTTTTTGCTGCCTGTAAACAGAATGGGATTCAACCGGTCATCGGCCTGGAGATCAACCTTGAACAAGGTCCCCTTCATCTGCTGGCGACCAGCATTGAGGGTTGGTCCAATCTTTGCCGGCTAAGCAGTACGCTTGCTCTGCGGGATGTCCCGCAGGTTCCATGTACCCTGGAAGTTCTTTCGACATACTCCAGGGATCTGATCGCCTTGACCGGCGAACCGAAGTCACTGAAGGAAATATTTGCAGATCGGCTATATGTCTCCCTTCGGGATCCATCCAGCGCCGATTCCCTTACTGAAATTGCGCGCACACTCGCATTGCCCACTGTTGTTACCCACCCGGTCTATTTCCTCAGCCCCGATCAGGTCGTTTTACAGCGGACTCTCACAGCGATCCGCTTAAACAAAACGATCAACACCATCCCCAATGGTGAAGCCGCAGCGCCCGATGCCTGGTTCATGAGCTCACATGAAGTGGAAATGCGCTTCAAGGGGTATCCCGAAGCTCTGGCCGCGACGATGGAGATCGCAGAACGCTGTAAGTTCGACCTGCCGATCGGCAGGCCTCAAATGCCGACGGTGCCCCTGCCCGCTGGCGTTACTGCTTCGCAGCATTTAAGAGATAAAGCCATCATTGGTGCAAAGCATCTCTACGGTGAAATCACCCCGGCCATTCAGGCCCGTCTGGATCATGAGCTGGAGGTCATCGCCCGCATGGGCTTTGAACCGATCTTCCTGATCGTGGAAGACATCATGGATTTTGCCAGACAAACGGGCGTTCCATTCTCCTCACGCGGCTCGGCAGCTTCATCGCTTGTGGCGCATTGTCTGGGCATCACCAGCCCGGACCCGCTGCGCTTGAATTTGTACTTCGAGCGCTTTCTGAATCCGGCCCGTACAACGCCGCCCGATATTGATACCGACCTGTGTTCACGCCGCAGGGATTCTGTCATTCAGCATGTCTTCGACACCTATGGGGCGGAGCGCGTCGCCATGGTTGGCACGATCAACCGCTACCGTCCGCGCTCCGCCCTGGGTGATGTTGCCAAAGCGCATGGCATGGAACCTTCAAAGGTGCGGGAACTTGCCAGCCGGCTCCCGCATTCCTTCTGGGCGCGATTCGAGGAGGCCGAAGAAGGAAAGGCCCCGCCTTCTCCGTTTGCAGAAATACGCGCGACATACCCAACTCAGTTTCATCAGGCCATCTTCAATGACGCCGAGGCGATCCTGAAACTGCCGCGCCATCTCTCGATGCATCCGGGCGGTGTGATCGTGGCGCCTGGCACATTGACCGATCTTGTGCCTGTCATGCGCTCAGGCGGGAAAGGGGTCATCATTACTCAACTTGACCTCGAAGCGGTGGAAGCCCTGGGCCTGGTCAAGATCGACCTGCTGGGGATCCGCGGCCTGACCGTCCTGGGGGATGTGGCGGAATTTGTTCAGGAGAGTCAACCGGAGCGTTTCGCCACGCCATTGGCAGTTTTGGATTCAACGCCGTCTGATGATGCGGCGACAGCCCAACGCATTGAGACGGGTCAAACGATCGGATGCTTCCAGATCGAAAGCCCGGGCATGCGTGCCACCCTGCGCGAGATCCATGCGCGCAGTGAAGACGATATCATGGCTGCACTGGCCTTGTACCGGCCGGGACCGCTGAGCGGCGGGCTCAAGGACGCATTTGTGCGCCGTTTTAAGGGGGAGGAAAAGGCCAAACACCTGCACGCCAGCCTTGCGCCGCTGCTCGATGAGACTTTCGGGGTGATCTTGTACCAGGAACAGGTTCTGCGGATCGCAAATGAACTGGCGGGCTTTAGCCTGGCAGAGGCAGACCTGCTGCGCCGGGGAATGAGTCATTTCGATCCCGGTAAAAAGATGCAGGAACTGGAACAGAAGTTTGTCGGCCAGGCACAGCAAAAAAGCGGTGTGCCGGTTGAGATCGGTCTGCGAATTTGGGAAATGATGGCGGCTTTTGCCGGGTATGGTTTTCCAAAAGCCCATGCTGCTTCATATGCGCGAGTCGCCTGGCGTTCGGCCTGGTGCAAGTCATATTTCCCTGCAGAGTTCATGGCCGCGGTGCTGGCCAACTGGGGCGGGTATTACAGCCAGCGGGTGTACCTCAGTGAGGCACGCCGCATCGGGTTGATCGTTCGGCCGCCGCATGTTAATTATTCCCAGCATAATTTTTCAGTGAAAAAACTTGCAGACTCAGATCAACGCGCGTTGTTCATGGGACTGGAGCAGGTTAAGGAATTAACGCACCGGACGACAGCACGCATCATGCGGCAGGCGCCCTTTACCTCATTGGAAGATTTCCTCACCCGGGTCGATCCGCGCGCGCAGGAAGCTGAAAATCTTGCAAGGGTGGGGGCTTTGGATGGATTTGGGAAGATCCCCTCGATCCTTGCGCGATTACAAAATGGCGGCTGGCAGCAAAACCAGATGAGTATGTTCGAGTGGACCGATGCGGGCGGGGGCGATTGGTCCCTGGAGCAAAAGGTCAATGCGCAAATGGAAATTCTCGGTGCCAGCCTCGATGCCCACCCGCTTGAATTGGTTTCGGAAAAGATCCTCGCGGCGGGGGCGATCTCGACCCTGGAGGCTGCCGGGAAAATTGGGCGCAGGGTGACCGTTGCAGGTGTGCGGCAGACATCCCACCGCAGCCGCACGGCAAAGGGCGATTCGATGCTGTTCCTGACATTGGAGGACCTTGAAGGGACCCTGGATGCCATTCTGTTTCCGGAGGTCTACCGCGCCGCCAGATCGCTGTTTGATTCAACCCGGCCCTTTTTGGTCACGGGTGTCATGGAGATGGATGCAGAACGCGGGGAGCCCTTTTTAAGGGCGGAGAGAGTCGTATTAGTTGGGTAAAGGAAAATAAGGCAAGAGAAGTAGTTTATACTCATTTGAAAACGGGTACATTTTCAAGGTTGGCGATGTATGGCCAGGAAATGGCGATTACACCCATTATTGAATTAAAATTAAAAAAATAATTATGGATACAGAGATCACAGATATCCGAAAGAATGTCATCGATAAAATCCTTGCCGCACAGGATGATTTCTTCCGTTGGGGATACGATAAGAAGCAAGCCAGTGCGCGCCCGGAATATTTGTACTATTCGCCTAATTTCAGATCAACGTTGTGGACCTTGCTTCTACTTGCTGATATCAAAGCGCCGGTCAATCTCACACAGATCATATCATCCATCAGCCTTATCACCGGGCATTTTTATGATCCCCAACACGGGGTCTTCAGGCTGCCGGGTATGAGCCATTTCCCCATCCCATGCCTGAACGGCAACATGATCTACCTCCACCAATATTTCAACATATCGGATTCTGATGCATTGGATAACACGATCAGTTTTTTTGCCGCTTATCAACGCTTTGACGATGGTGAATTCAAGACCCCGGAATCATATCCGTACTGTTCTAACTGTTCCTGTTACGGAAGTCATTCTTGTTATTGGGGAGCGGCAAAACTGTTCAAAGGAGTGTCGTTCATCCCCAGGATCCATAGAACTAAAGATGCACAAAGGTTGATCGAAAATTGTATTGATTTTGTTTTACATCATGAGGTATGCTTCAGCTCCCATAATGAAAAAAAATTCCTTCACCGTGATATTGGCACCCTTACATTTCCCAATTTCTACAAAAGTGATTTCCTCGAATTATTGTGGCTCCTTGCGAGGGAAAAAGTGCGTGACGGGAGAATGTCACGCGCCTTGGAATTGTTGCGATCGAGGATGAAGGACGGCGGTTTTTGGGAATTGGAGAAATCCTTGAACACCATCATCCCAATCGGTCAAAAGAATTGCGCCAATGTCTTTATCACGGAAAGGGCCATCGAGGTGCTTGATTTTTACGGGCATTGACATAAAAGTGTCAATATGCGACCACCAACACGCTTTTTGTCAGATCGTCGGTCTATTTTGAAACGTCATTATGACCGGATATAAGCAGTAACGCCGGGGTGAGCAAAGAGATGAAAATGCTTTATTAGCTTGGCTTACCTGGATAATACATCCAACAAAAAGGCGAAAAGATCAAAGATTGTTATCAACCGGACCGCCACACATATTTGCCAGTTGACTGTCTTAGTCATTCTTGGCAAGATAGCGGCGAAGGACTTGAAAATCAGAATGACCCATACGCCTTTGCAAGGTGAAAATATCCACTACGTTTCGCAAAATTGTTTGAGATTCTGACAGTAGTATTTTATGGAGAACTTAGACAAGCCCGTAGTCTGCCGATCGAGCAGAAAAGACTCAAATACAATTGCCAAATATCCCTTCGGGGCAACTTTGATAATTATCTGGTCATGCGAATTGCTTAAAAACATAGTGGTTTTCCTCCCGAATAGACCTAAATTACGGTAGAAAACCACGCGAATTATTGAGCCACCAGTCGGCTACGACCCGACGACCTGACGATTACGAATCGTCTGCTCTACCAGCTGAGCTATGGTGGCTTGTATTTTTACGGCGGCGGGGATTATAAAGGATTACAATTAATCTCGCAAGTTATTTGAATTATGTGTTATCTGTCATTTGGGAGTATGTATAAAAATGCTTCGTATAGCCATGCTGTCTTATCACACCTGTCCGCTGGCCACACTGGGAGGCAAGGATACCGGTGGAATGAATGTCTACGTCCGCGACCTGACGCGCGAATTGGGGCATATGGGCATTCATGTGGATGTGTTCACCCGTTCGCAGGATGAACACGTGCCGCATGTTGTCCATGAGCTGGGGTTTGGCAACCGCGTGGTACATGTGCCGGCAGGTCCCGAAACCCCAAAAGCGAAGGGTGAATTGGCAAATTACATCCCCGAATTTGCAGAGGGCATCAGGAAATTTGCGGCTGAAAAAAACATTACCTACGATGTAATCCACAGCCATTATTGGATGTCCGGGTTGGCAGCCGAGATACTCAGTGACGCCTGGGGTGGTACGCCCATTGTGCACATGTTCCATACTTTGGGCGAGATGAAAAATCGTGTGGCGCGTGCAGAAAGCGAACGCGCGGGCAAAGACCGGCTTGATGGAGAAAGGCGGGTGCTGCGCCGCGCAGATCGCATCATCGTCGCCACCCTGGCTGAAAAAACCCAACTTCGGTTTTTGTATCGCGCAGTTGACCATAAAATGGTAACCATCCCGCCCGGAGTTGATACCTCCCACTTTTATCCAATCCCGGGTGATGAAGCCAAACAATTTATCGGCTTGAAACCCGAAGACCGCATGATCCTTTTTGTCGGAAGGATCGAACCATTAAAGGGTGTGGATACCTTGATCCATGCCATGTCCTGTTTAGATCTGGGGGGATTGTTTCACCCTGTTCACCTGGCGATCATCGGCGGCGAGCCGGATGCTCTCCCTGAAAATATGTCTGATGAAATGTCGCGCCTGCAAAATCTATGTGATGAATTGTGCGTGGGGGGGATGGTTGTCTTTCTCGGCAAGCGCGGACAGGATACCCTGCCGTATTATTATTCCGCAGCCGAATTGCTGGTGATGCCTTCCCTGTATGAGTCGTTTGGCATGGTGGCGCTGGAGGCTATGGCCTGCGGCACGCCCGTGATCGCCTCGGAAGTGGGCGGACTTGGCTATCTCGTGCAGGATGGCGTGACCGGCTATACAATTCCCGATAGCGACCCTGATGCCCTGTGTGATAAATTGTCATGTCTGCTGGGGGATGCGCACCTGCGCGAGACGATGGGGCTGGCTGCTTCACAATATGCCTTGGACTATGCCTGGGAAAAAATTGCCGCGCAGATGGTGGATGTATATTTAGGGTTGGTCCGGAGGGAAAAAGCGTGAACGTGCGCCGGCAGTAGGACGAGAATAAGATCAACTATTCCGGGGTTCAAAACACTCTTGCGCTTATCACAGGTTCGACGGGAGCATTTCAATTGAAAATGGCTTCCCATGCCCCGGATAAACCACCTGTGCCTTTACCTGCTTCAAACGCGCCAGGCTCTCCTGCAGCTCCTGCTCATTCTCAACAAAAGTGGCACGCGCTGGTTTCGTCCGATTGGTAACCGTATCGCCGGCAAATAGCTGTCCATCGTCGGTTAATATCGCTATTGATCCCCTGGTGTGTCCCGGTGTATGCAAAACGGTTGCTGCCCAGCCGTAAGCGGCCAGGCTTTCCCCTTCATCCACCAAAACATCCGGTTGAAAACCCTTGTGGCTCCCGCCCATTTTCTCTGTCATCCACAAAAACAACTTCCCCAATAGGTTCCTGGCGTGGCGTTTCACCCGTACCCCGGTTGTAACCATTGCCACATCCCCTGCGTGCATCGCGATCTTAACTCCATACTTTCGCTGAAGTTCCCTGCAATTCCCAAAGTGGTCTGAATCCCCATGCGTGACAATCACCAGTTTTAATTTGTCCGGCAGACATCCTGCCTGAAGTAATTCGCGTTCCAGACGCGCCCACTGTTGTTTTACCCCGGTGTCAATAAGGATGTATCCATCGCCCGCCCTGGCGAGAAAGGTGTTGACGAACCCTAGATCAATGAGCAGTGTACCTTCGGCCATTCCTTTTACTCTCCATTTGATATCTGATTCACCTGGTTTGCTGGTCAACCCAACTTGGTATTCAGTCGCTGTTTTACAGCTGACGGTCATCGCTTAAACAAATAAAATAATATAAGACACCAGGCTGCTTTAGGTTGAAATAAGCGAAACAACCGTCGTTGTTTTAGCATTCCCTTTTTGCCTTCATCCCGCCTTATACTATTTTTTTAAAACTTCACACAACTTTTCCCAATCCTTAATGGATAGTGTCTCTGCGCGGCGCATGAAGTCTATCCCGGCAGAGGTGAGCAAGGCTTCGGATTCGGCTGCGGGGATGTGCAGTCCCGCGGCAAGCGAGTTTCGTAGGGTTTTTCTTTTTTGGCTGAAACCCGCCTTGGTGAGTTTAAAGAAGGTCTTAAGGGATTCGCGTGGAATGAGGGGTTCATCATAAATTTCAATGCGTAAAATTGCCGAATCCACTTTTGGTGCGGGGTGGAAGGCGGCGGCCGGGATGATAGTGGCAAGGCTGGGCTTACCATACACTTGCACGCTGAGGGCTAACAGGCTTAGATCTCCCGGTTTGGCGCAGATGCGTTCGGCCACTTCCTTTTGAATGGTTAATACAATGCGCCGCGCGCGGCGGGCGGGGTCGCTTTCCAGCAAGTGCCGAATGACCGCGGAAGTGATGTAGTAGGGGATGTTTGCCACCACCAGATAATCCGGCCCGTCCATCAGCTCTGAAATGGCTGTCTTGAGAATATCGCCATGCACGACCCGCACATTTGGATAAGGCTTCAGGACCGCCTGCAGGGGAGCGATCATGCTCTCGTCCAGTTCGACCGCTGTCACCTGCCTGGCAGAAACCGCCAGATAGCGTGTCAAACTTCCCAGCCCCGGGCCGATCTCGAGGACACAATCATCCTCCCGGATCTCTGCCGTGAGCGCAATATCTTCCAATGCAGAAGAATCCTGTAAGAAATTCTGCCCCAGGCTTTTATCGGCGCGCAAATGAAACCGTTTGAGAACAGAGGCGGCATCCAGGTTGGGAATGGCGGAAAAATTTTTCATGGGATTCCTGTTTCGTTCACCGGATCTTACGGACAAAATGACGAGGATGTGGTTTCAGTTGGAGTCGACTGGCGTTCGGCAAGGCTGGGCCAGGTGCCGGCATTGAAGCGGGTGACATAATCGCGCAGGATGTTGAAATCTGCGTCAAAGATCAGCAGCCCTTTCGGGTAGGCAGGGTCATCGTAAGTTCTGACCTCTGTGAACAGGTCTTCAGGGAAACTGGCGAAGGCTATATTTTCCACCGGCAATCTTGTACCCAGGCAGGCGAGCTGGCTGAGTTGTTCGGGGGTGAAATCGGTTTGGATGCTGCCTTGAAATGAGTTGATCAACGCGGGAATTTGTGTGATGACGGTTGGGCTAAGGACCTTTTCCCGCATGGCGCACAACACAAGGTTCTGGTTGGCGACACGTTCGAACATGCCTTGTTTGCGGTTGCGTGCAACCTTGAGTGCCTCCGCGCCGTTCAATTGATGTTTGCCGATGGTCAGGCCTGTGTTATACGAGGTCTCCATGTCTGGCACGTTGAGAGTGATGCCATCAATGGCGTTGACCACTTTTTCAAAGGTCCGCATGTTGACGGCCAGGTAATGATCGATCTGCACGCCGAAATTGAGATTGAGTGTGAGTGACAGCAAACCGGGGCCCTGGCTTGGGTCGTCCCAGTAGGCGAAGCCGTCACCCGGCTGTCCGTATAAATAGGCCTGATTAAGTTTGCCATGATCAAAGCCGTTGAGGTTATCTGCGATGTATGGAATTTCCACCCACAGGTCACGCGGGAACTCCAACACGGTGATCTTGGGTGTTACAAAATCCACCCGTACCACGCGGATGATGTCGCCCAGCCCGTATTCATAATTATTGGAACGCTGATCCTGACCGATGGCCAAAATGGTCATCATGCCGGGTCCACCGCATAACGCTGCCGGGGTGCTGGTAGGGGCGATGGTGATGGTCGGGACCAGCGTTACCATTCCTGCGTTGGGCGTGCCGGGTGTGGCTGTCCAAATGGGGGGCAGGGTCCGTTCTGAAAAGGGCAGCGCGGGTCCCAGCGGCTTGGTTGCGAACGCCAGGGTGGTGGACAGGACATAATAGCCTATTGTTCCAACCAGGGCGGCGGCGATCAGTGCAAGAACAGCGATAATGGTTTTTTGCGTTTTGGTCATCTTGTCCTTCGGCTTCGCTTGCTTTGTCCTGACGTTCGTTTGAAAGGACGGGATGCTCTATTTCAAAAAATAAGGGATCTCAGCCGGGGCTGGCGCAAGGAAATAGACAGTAACCCAGCCTGTCATGTCTCTTATTTCGCCTTCGTTGAATCCCAGGTCGATCCATTTTGTACGCGGTACACCAAATGCTGTTTCAATGATCGGTCCGCCGCCTGTATCGCCGATGGTCGCCACACCGTAGCCGGGGACGTATACCTGCATTCCAGCCATTAGATTGTAGATCGAATAATCCACAGCCACAATGCCCTGGCCCGCATGTGCGCCGCTTGCGGTTCCATAAGAACACCCGCCTATGCCTGATTCACATGGCGAATAGACTGTTGCGTACATCTCTGTTGCATACCAATAATCATATGGAATGCTTCCGCCCACAGGCGCGAGTACAATTTTTTCTCCGCTTTGGACAATGCGGATTTGTGGTTCGCGCAGCACCACCTTTTCCTCTGTTGTGCGGCTGACTTCATTTCCACCTTCGTAGCGGATGTGCTCACGGATCATGGCAATGCCTTCAACGCCGGGTTGTATCGTTTCCTTTTGACCAAATGGCAGGTCCGGAGAATAAGTCACCTTTTCTTCAAATGGGATCGATTCAAAAGTGGTCTCAAACGTTTCATGGGCTCTCACAACACGGATCTGACCATCGGCTGGCAGCACTTCACTCTCCTGGGGGGTGCTGGTGTCCAACCCCATAAGTGGCACTCCAGCCTCAGCCAGTGCCTCGCCAACGGTCCCTGCGGCAGAATGGATGTTCAGAACCCTTTCACCGATAAAAACCGTCAAATCACGCGCAGGGGTATATGTCGCACTTAGCGCCTGGATGATAGGGGTCCCGGCGGGAGGGTCGAGCAGGTCATCTTGTGTCAAAGTTACGCCTGCTTCGTTCAAGGCCTCTCCCACCGTCCGCGCTGAGGTTTCGATGATCTGCTGTCCCACTGGCGTGACAAGCGTCAAGGTCATAGCCCGGCAAATTTGGATCGTGAGGGGTTGCGGAAGGTTGGATTGAACGGTTGCCGCTTCCACTCCGTTGATGAGGATACGGTCGTGTGGGCCGGGAGTGATGCCCGCCTGCTCCAGAATGGGAGTTAACGCCCTATCATTGGATTCAATGTACTGGATTTTGTCACCATCAATAACCGTGACCGAAGATGTGAGCGGTTGACATGCCGCCGCGAGAAACGACAATGCACATGCCAGCAAGCAGAGATGTTTCATGTCTGGAATTATAAACGAACACCCGGCATTCAAATTATGGTCAGGATGAAATTTAGCCTTTACAAGCCTCATCTTCACAGTCACATTCAATTCCATTGGCTTTGTTGAAAGCCTCACGTCCTTCCTTGACTGAAAAGTAGATCAAGCCCAGCGCTCCCAGGCTGTCCACGAAGCCAAAGCCTGTCAATTCATAAATGAAACTGGAAACAAGCAGGATCACTGACATGTAAATGCAAACGAGCGTACAGTTAGCATCCGCAAGAATGGGGACAGAGTTGAGCGCGTGCCCCACTTTGCGCTTACCCAATACAAGCAGCCACATCATTGCAATTGATATCGCAGAAATGACCACCCCGGGCAGGGTTGTTTCAGGTTTATGGACGGTGAATATATTGTAGACGGCGCTTGTGCCAAGCCCTACAGCCAGCAGGTAAAATGCTGTTCCCGTCACGCGCAAGGCAGTAATCTCAAACCGTGAGCGCGGTGCATCGGGGTTTTGCTGAATGCGAATGACCATTGCCAAAATCCCGATGCCAGACATGACTTCGATGAACGAGTCCACTCCAAAGCCGAAGAGGGTAAGTGCCTCATCGCTGATGCCAAAGAAAATGGAGACCGCCCCTTCGGCGATATTGTAGAACACGGTAAAAAATGCCAGCCAGAGGGCATATTTCCAGAAAATGGCTTGAGAGGTTTTTTGTGTGAGAGAAGACATTGCTTTTTCCTCATTCAAGTTTAATGATTTTTACAGACTGTTATCTTATCACGGCCCGGCGGGAAAACTGTCAGTCGCAGTTGGCGGGTAATCATTTACAATATGGATATGCAAAAACCATTAATCGCCAGTCCAGGCAATCCGCTGATTAAACAGGCGCGTGCCTTGCACCAAAAAAAAGCGCGGAATGAGAGCGGATTATTTCTTGTTGAAGGGATTCATCACGTGGGGGAAGCGGTTGAGTCTGGCTGGGATGTGGAGGCAATTTTATATGCTTCAGGAGTGTTGACCAGCCCCTTTGCCCACGACCTGATCTCACGTTTTTCTTTAAAGCCACAACCTGTGACCGCCCAGGTTATGGAATCACTGGCAGATAAGGAAAACCCCCAGGGAATCATTGCCATTGTCCACCAGAAAAAAAGCCAGCTCACGGATGTTAAACCATTCAAACGCGCGGTAGCGCTCGTTGCTCCACAGGATCCTGGCAATGTGGGCACAATTCTTCGTACCATGGATGCGGCCGGCGCAGATGTATTGTTCCTGCTCGACGGCGGCGTGGAACTGTACCATCCCACGGTTGTCCGCGCCAGCATGGGTACGCTGTTTTGGAAGCCCATCATTCAAACAACTTTTGATGAATTTGCAGACTGGGCGCGCGCTGGAGAATATCAACTGATCGGCACATCTGCCAAAGCGGATGTGGATTATCGGACTCTGGTACCGCAAACTCCCTGGATTTTACTTTTGGGTAACGAGCAAAAAGGACTCTCTGCCGGCCAAACCGCGGTTTGCGATGTGACGGTTTCACTGCCCATGCAGGGCCGGGTTAGTTCGCTTAATCTGGCTGTAGCAGCCGGGGTGTTGTTATATCGTTTCATGTAATAAAGTGTGATTACGCCAGACGCAAAAAAAGCCTTCCGGCAATGGGAAGGCTTTTTATTTTTATGATCACTTTATCGTCATGTGGAAAATCAGGCTAGAATTCGTCTTCTTCATCCAGCCAGTCGTCATCCTCTTCATCTCCGTCCTCCTCATCCCACTCTTCTGTTTCTTCCTCTTCGTCCCACGAATCATCTTTTGGAACGCTTTCATCTGAAACAGAATAAGTATTGCATCCGGTATCAGGATCAAATTCCACTGCCGCGGCAGAGCAATACCCTTCATCCACGAATACACAATCTATGTAATGACATTTGATACGGGGCATATGAACTTCCTCCTACGATTGAGTTTGTTTTACTAGGCGTGTGACAGCAATTATAAAGATGATGGTCATAGCGGCCTGTGAGGTAAGACAGAACGGGCAGAACGCTTTAAGCAGCGCAGCTTCGACATAAACCAGCCAGACAGTAAATAGAAACCCGGTTAGTGCCATGCCGAAGATCATCAAGGGGCCATTTTTTTCGAAGAATCGATTCCGCTTTTCAAAATAAAGGGTACCGAGGAGCGCCAGATACCCGATCACACCGATCAGCGCAACCGGTATCCCGTTTACCTCGGAATAGCGGCTGGCATTCACCGTGGAACAATCACCGGAGCCAAGACACATGGCATCGGCATTCAGAACTTTATAGATGGTCATGTAAATTGAAACCGCCAAACCCAAAACTACAAGCGCCAATGAAGCGCGGTATAACCATTTATCCATGTTTCCTCATAATGTTTAAACTTCCTCTTCCCGACCAACAGGCACGCATTTTACACCAGCGGGGATAATTAGTAAAGCGTGTCGCATCGGTGGAAACAGGTTTTGGAAGCCCGGTACGCATGAATATTCCAATGGCGGGAGATGCAGGTTAAAGTGTGTGGGAATGTGTTTTGTTGCAAAACGCAGAGGAGATATCATGTTTAAGTATTCCCTGTCCTCCCTTGTTTTTGGCCGCCACCATTTTATTTTGAAATACCTATCCCGGATTGATCCGGTGTGCTTCCATGATGTTGGGCAGGCTTTCTATGCGGGCCAGGACACGGCTGAGCTGCGCAATATCTCTTACTTCAATGATAAGCCGAAGGTCGGCCATACTGCGGTTGACGTTTACTTTTACATCGGTAATATTGATGCTTTCATCTGAAAGTAATTTTGAAATATCATTTACCAGCCCCTGACGGTCATACGCTTTTATTTGTATCGGTACCGGGTAGGTATGTTCCACATGTCCCCATCCCACTTGAAGCAGACGCTCACGGTCTTTGGTTTGTAGGATGTTGGGGCAATCCTGGCGGTGAATGGTCGCGCCGCGTCCGCGGGTGATGAAGCCGACAACCGGGTCGCCGGGCATGGGGTTACAGCAGCGTGCCATTGAGGAAAGCATCCCTTTCAGCCCGACCACTTCAATGATGTTTGTGGAGGTGGTGGATTTGTTGGAGGGCCGTACTTCAAAGATTTCATCAGCCTCTTCATGTTGTGAAAATTGTCTGATGACCTTGTTAACCGAGAGCTCGCCGTTGCCCAGCTCAATGAACATTTCATCCGGTGTTTTGTAATTGAGATCGCGCGCCATCTTCTCAAAGTTGATTTCTTTGACACCCAGGCGCTGCAGTTCCTTTTCCAGCCCATCGCGTCCCTGTGCCAGGTTTTGTTCATCTTCCTGTTTCTTGAACCAGACTTTTATCTTGGAACGCGCGCGCTGTGTGCGGACAAGTCCAAGGTTTCCATTCAGCCAGTCGCGGCTGGGTGTACCGCGTTTCGCGGTCAGGATCTCCACCTGGTCTCCGGTTTTTAATTCCTGATAGAGCGGGACAAGTTTTCCATTGATACGGGCGCCGCGGCAGCAGTGACCAATATCGGTATGGACGTGATAAGCGAAGTCTATTGGGGTCGAGCCGGCGGGCAGGTCAATAATGTCTCCACGCGGGGTGAAAATGTAGACGCGATCCTGAAATACGTCGCTGCGCATGGATTCAACAAACTCGGTCGCGTCGCGCACATCCGACCCCCATTCCATTTTCGAGCGCAGTGAATTGATCATGTTTTCGTAATTCTTGTCTGAGTGCTTTGATCCTTCCTTATATTGCCAGTGCGCTGCAATACCGTATTCGGCATTGAGGTGCATTTCATGGGTGCGGATCTGCACTTCAAGCGGGCGTTTGTCATCGTAAAAAACAGCCGTATGCAGGGATTGATAGTAATTATCCTTGGGGGCAGCGATGTAATCATCGAACTCGCCGGGAATCGGGCGCCATGTGGTGTGGATCACGCCGAGCGCGGCGTAGCAGGCAGGCACGTCCGGTACGATCAGCCGCACGGCACGCACGTCCCGCACCATATCGAAGGCTTTATCCTTCTTCTGCATTTTTTTGTAGAT
>CAYLOW010000038.1:0-19714 GCA_964385315.1 uncultured Anaerolinea sp. | reverse complement strand
GACTAGATAGCCTAGGCTCTGCCTTAGAAGCCCCCGCATTCATGCGTGGGGATTTAGTCACAATGGCAACCACGTACCAAGGCCCTTTTCCCGTGCACGCCGGTAAATTTCGGGTGCGATTGCCATGTCGTCCATTGCAAGCCCAAGATTCACTGCCAGTGTGCGTTCCTTTGCATTCCCGCGGCCGGGTTTTAGACCCGCGACCAGTTCGCCTAGATCAGCGTAGGGGTCGGGAGTTTGCTGAAAGTACCCAACTGATTTGTAATATTGGAATTGCGCGTGATCGTCAGTGCTGATCAGGTCCATTTGTGCCAACGCTTCGTCGGTCCAGTAAGAGTCAAAATCCACAGCTGAACCATACGCGCCGGGTTTAAGCCAATCTTTTCCGATAACAGGAGTTGGATGCTTTAAAATAGGTCCGGATGTGACAACTAGGTCTGAGTCAATAACAGCTTGTTTTGGCTGATTGACCCCGCTGACCTCAAAGTTAAAGCGAGTTTTCATTTCTACCACGAATCTTTCCTGCACAGCCGGGAGTATGTCATAGGCATATGCTTTTTCGATCGGGAACAGGCAGGCGAGGGCTTCCAGGTTTGCGCGTCCCTGAACGCCGCATGCAAGAATGCCAGCCGTTGTAGACTCAGGGCGGGCCAAATACTTCGCGGATAAAGCAGAGGCTGCACCGGTCCGCATCGCAGTGATCCAGGTGCAATCCATGATGGCGTAGGGAATGCCGGTCTTGACATCGTTTAGAATAAGCAGCCCGGTGATATAAGGCAATTCAAGTTTAAAATTCTCAGGATAGCCGCTGACCCACTTGATCCCCGCTGATTCCATGGATGGGATATACGCGGGCATGGCATGGATGAAAGCGTCAGGCATGGTGTGGATGCCGGGCTTGGGCGGCATTTCCACTTTTCCGTTTCCTTTTTCCTTAAATGCTTTTTCAAGCAGGTCAATGATCTCCTTCATCGGCAGGTCAACTGTTTCAACGTCGGAGCGTGATAAATAGAGAACTTGCTGTTCAACCATCAGAATCTCCTTGTGCTTTGATATACGCCTGATTATACGACCAGAGCGAAATGAAAACCCCTTTCATATTTTAATGACATGCAATGTATTACGGCAATTGATTCCAAAACTAATTTTTCTTAAATTAAAATTGGGCCGTTCCCACGTAAATAGGCAGGACGAGTCAGCAGCCACTTAGCCCATTCTGCAATATGAGAGCTAGTGAGTGCGGGCAGGCCGGTGGAATCCAGCCCCGTGGTCAAAGCCACGCCTGGAGCAAGTATGTGAGTCCGAATGTTGAAGTCCGAATTCTCAACCCGGATCAATTCCATTAACGTGGTCAGGGCATGCATTGCCACACCATAGGCGCCATCCTGTTGGTAGATGCCCTGGGAAGAGTCGGACCCGATCGCCATGATCTCACCGTGTTTTTGATCGCGAAATTTTGGAAGGACGACGCGTGCCATTAAAAAAGGTTCCCGTAAATTGGCATCCAGGACCAAATCCCAAGTCTTGACATTGTGATTGTGGATGAGTCCGCCGGCCCAAAATGGGGAAACAAGGATCAGAATGTCCAGGCTGCCAAATGCGCTGATGGTAAATTCAAAAATACCTTCCGCTGCTTCAAGGCAATCAATATTTGATGTAATGGTCACACAGTTCCCACCGTCTGCTTTAATATTTTCCCCAACCAGTTTAAGTAAATCAGATTGGCGACCACAAAGGCAGACACGTACACCCGCCTTTGCCAGTGCGATCGCCACAGCACCTGCTATTTCAGTACTTCCACCTGTGACAATGGCAACTTTACCCTGTAGATCCTGTATTTCCATGGAAACCTCGTAAATAACTGGCTGCCGACGATTGTCAGGATTGGTTTATAAATCGCAGCCGGTGTTGCTTGTGTTTCAAATACTCTTTTTGAATTCAGGTCGAAGTTGGCAGGTATCTTTGGTTTCAGCTTTTTATTTTTTTCCCGGAACAATCACTGTTCCAGCCACTGCATCACTGACCGCATCGCCAATTAAATTTATGGAGAGGACTGCGAGAAATATCCCCAAACCCGGGAATACTGTAAGCCACCACGCTTGCCGGACAAATTTCATTCCAGCATTAAGCATCGCACCCCATTCCGGGGTGGGTGGTTCAGCGCCGAGGCCAAGGAAGTTGAGCGCTGCTCCTGCCAATATGGAGGAACCCAGCCCCAGCGTGATCAATACCAACAGGGTACGCATTGAATTTGGCAAAATATGCTTTATTAAAATTCGTGCATCCGAACTGCCCAATGAACGGGAGGCCTCAATATAGGTCATCTCCCGCAATGAGAGAACACTACTGCGTGTGAGACGCATAAAAGAGGGTACAAATGCTATTCCTATGGCCAGCATCGCATTGGTGATGCCCGGGCCAAGAATGGCGATGATGGCCAGGGCCAGTAAAATATCAGGGAATGCCATTAACACATCGGTAAACCATGAAAGCAATGAGTCGAGGAATCCTCCAAAATAGCCTGAAATCAAACCAAGCGTGATCCCGATTATCGCGCCAACTGTTATTCCTACCAATCCAACCCGCAAGGAAAGCCGACCTCCGTAAAGGAAACGTGAAAAGTTGTCACGCCCAATTCCATCAGTGCCCATTGGATATTGAAGGCTGGGTGCTTTCAGAGCAAGAGGCGGTGCAGTTTTGTTCGGATCCTTGTCAGTAAATAGGGGCGCAGCATAAGAAGCAAAAATTAGAATCGATAATAGAATACCGCCGATCTGCGCGCTCCGGTTTCGAAAAATTCTTTTAAGCAGCCGCATACCCGGAGAATTGGTTTGAAAAGTTGAAGTGGGCGTCATGGAGGTCATTTGAGACGAATCTTTGGATTCAGAATCACGTAAGTGATATCAGTAAATGTATTAATAAAAACATAAATAGCAGCAGTGACAAGAACTACGCCCTGCACCATAGGATAATCACGGTTGAATATGGATTGAACAGCCAAACGCCCAATACCCTGCCGTGCGAACATGGTCTCGACAATCGTTGCGCCTCCAAGTAAATATGCCATCTGGAGTCCTGCGAAGGTCACGACTGGAATCATGGCATTTCGTAATGCGTGTTTGAAGATCACAAGTTTTTTCGGCAGGCCTTTGGCATGGGCAGTGATTATGTATTCCTTATTTAGTACATCCAGCATGCTGGCACGCACCATACGGGCTGCAACTGCAGCTTCAGGGAGCCCTAAAGTCAGGGCAGGCAAAAAAAGTTGATGGGGACTGGATCCATTCGAGATGCTGGGGAAGAGCCCGAGTTTCACGGAGAAAAAAAGGATGAGAAGAAGGCCCATCCAAAAAGTTGGTATCGAAAGACCACTGACCGATAACCCCATTACAAACGTATCAAACCATGTGCCATGGTTTAAAGCGGCAAGCATGCCCAAAACTCCACCAATACTCAACGCCAGAACCAATGCCGAGATTGCCAGGGCGAATGTACTTGGCATTTGGTCTGCGATGGATCTTGATACCGGTTGATTATTTCGAATTGAAACCCCAAGATCACCGCGAAGCGCTTTACCAAGATAGCGCCCATATTGTACGTAAATGGGATCATTTAAGCCGAGCTGCTTTCGCAGCTCGGCTACTTTTTCCTCGGTTACTTTTTGGCGTCCAAGGATTGCCATTGTAACGTCACCGGGTACAAGGTGAATTACAGAGAACACCAGCATCGAGACGCCAAAAAGCACCAAAATAGAGGTGAAGATCCGACGGATCAGATAGTTGAGCATTAAGCCTTATGGTTTGATCGAGATATCGTATATATAGGGATAACCTTCCAGATCAAAGGCAAAGCCTTGAAGAGCAAGGGAAGTTAGGTAGGAAGTGTTTACAGTGAACATTGGCAGGACAAGTGCATTTTCCATGATAATGTTCTGCGCGGTGGCATAATCCTGCCTGCGGACAACATCGTCTATTTGGATATCCCCATCTGCCAGGGCTGCATCGAGCTCTTTGCTGGCAAAATTAGTCCAGGCACCGCCGCCATTGGCATTTTCGGAGTGGAATAAATAGCGTAAAGGTGTTGGATCAGGGCGGGTCCAGTACATGTACACAAGACTATAGTTGCCAGCCAGGAGTTCTTCATATGCAGCGCCATCGTCCATGGATCTGTATTGAACATCGAAACCCGCGTTTGCCAGATAGCCTGAAAGGAGTTCATTGAATGCTTCGGACCAGGCAGGATTATCCGGCCAATCGATGGTGAGTTTTTCACCATTCTTCTCGCGGATACCATCACCGTTCGTGTCAACCCAGCCAGATTCATCCAGCAGGCGACCTGCTTCTTCGAGGTTGAAGCGATACAGGTTTGCGGCTTTTTCATCATACCCCCAGGTAGTAGGGGAGATCACGCTGTAGGCAGGAAGTCCCAGGCTCTGGAATGCAGTTTTGGCGAGTTCATCCTGATTAACGGCGAGGATCATTGCTTTTCGGACATTGACGTCATCGGTCGGCGCCTTAGTTGCATTAATCATTAGAATCGCAGGTACGCCGGGTTGGGCAAAAGTTTGGATGTTGGCTTTTCCAGAGTCGGCCATGGCAACCGCGTCAAGGGCAGGTGGTTCGCCAGCGATCAGTATTTCACCTGTTTCAAACGCTGTGAGTCTGGTGGCGGCTTCAGGTAAAATTCGCAGGACTACCTGGTCGAGAAGGGCAGGTCCCTTATGCTTGGCGAACTCGGGCCCCCAACTGTAATCAGGATTACGTTCGAGTACGATCTGGGATTGCGCATCCCATTTGACAAATTTAAATGGACCGGTCCCCACAGGATTTCGTCCATAGTCCGTCCCAAATTTCGCCAGCGCAGTTGGGGAAGATATACTTAACCATTGGCGGCCGGCGTCCCGTAGGAAAAGCGGGTAGGATGCTGCAAATTTGACGGTCGCGGTATAGTCGTCCACGATAACGGTTTCCACATATTGATGATCCTGCAGCAGGGATTTGCCGCCGGATTCAAGAACAGCTTCGCTCATGATATGATCAAAGGAAGTCTTGACCGCGTCTGCCTTGAAGGGAGTACCGTCATGGAAAGTGACATCCTTCCTGAGATTGAAAGTGAATTCTGAAAAATCCGCGTTTGGCTTCCAGCTGGTGGCAAGCGCGGCATGAATTGCTCCATCCGGGGATATTGACAGAAGGGAATCGAAGATGTTCATCAAAATGAACTGTTCCTGCACATAAACGGCATCCCCCGGGTCGAGTGTCTCCGGTTCAACCGGGATACCAAGGGTAAGGATACCTCCAGAGGAGGCAACTGCGGCTTCAGTTGCAGATGCAGGTACTTCCGTTATTGCAGCAGACGGTTCGGTGGCTGCAGCAGCAGGTTCCTGAACAACGACGGGAGTGCTTCCACCGCATGCAGTTAATAAAAGTCCACTCAGCATTACAATGGACAGTGCTTTAAATAAGGTGTGTTTCATTTTTCTCTCCTGGAATAGGTTGGAATGTCTTTTTATAAACTTTATAACCTTTATAAATTTTATCATAATGTATTTCTTGAAACCCTCGTTATGGTTTTTCAAGGTTGGTAAAGGGAGTTTATAAGGATAGCCAACCAGTCTCAAAACCGTTGCCTCCAAAGGTGAACAATACTCGAAAAATCCTGGGGACTATTTCCCCATTTCCCTCCCGGCTTTTTCCAATATATTGAATCCCAGATCAATCAATTGTATTAAATAGATCGTTTGAATTGATGTTCCCTTTTCCTGTTGATCCAGAGCTTTATGAAGCGCTCCGCGTACTCCGCTGGCGCGATGCGCCAAATGTGAATCTGCCGAGATGCGTTCAAGTCGGGATAAAAGTAAGCGAATCAGTTGAGTGTCAGGTTGAATATTTTCCATTTGGAAATTGTCTATAATAAACTCGATATTATTAATCAGGATTTTAGTATAGTTATCGGTCTCGGCAAAACATTGCCCTCTATTCAATATCCACACCGGTAATTTTTGAAAGGATGCGATGGAAAAGCATGGTCGGTAATAAAAGCACTATATGTAACGCAGTGCTTAATCCAAACAAGGTTGCCACCGATCCGAGAAAGCTATTAAGAAAAGGGGCAATATTTTCCAACATCCATGTACCGGCGCCGGCGAAAATCCCAAGAGTAACCAAGCCTGCTGTCAAAATGCCAAGCGGAAGCCATGCATGGCTGTCTGATTCGGAGGGCATCATGGTACTAGAAATTGTAAAAACAAGGTAGAACCAGAGGTAAAAATCATTTACCCTCGGCAAAAAAGTCAAACCCTTCCAAAATAGATCAAGCTGTCCATATTCAAGCACTTTCAGCAGGGTGCTCAAGCCCAGGTGGGTCGCTCCAGCGTAGTGGATAAATAATGATCCGGCGATTAATGGAGCAATGCCGATCAAAGAATCCCGGACAATATCTGTTTGAGCCGTTTCAACATATCCCATTTGCAACCCTCCGCTGGATAGGGGCTTTGGGATGAGAGACATTTTGCCAGTTCGGACACGCAGAATTTTCGCCATTAGGTAGTGGCTTAATTCGTGTAGGAATACTCCGGGGAGAAATAATATCGAAAATAAACCAACTGTCAATTGAGGGTTGCGTGTGACAATTAACAGTATGGCCTGGATCTCGCGATGTAAAAACCGCTGGATGATCACCAGAGGCAGGAGTATTGATATGAACCAGAGTAAACCAGTAAAAGACATCGAATAAGAGAATTACACCGGTACATCGGTACCGGTGCGTGGGGAATGAGAAAGCCAACAGTATTCAGGTTTGACAGTTTTTCCTGTGAAAACCAGAATATTTCTTTAGGAAAATACCTTATTACGCTTATGGCGTGCTATTTTGCAGCGGCTTGGGATATCCCGACAAATTCATCTATTTTTAAACTTGCGCCTCCAACAAGTGCGCCATCAATATCGGGCTGACTAAAAAATTCATTAGCATTGGCCGCGGTGACCGAGCCGCCATATAACACACGTATGGCTTGGGCTGTCTCCACTCCAAATAATGCTGCGAGGGCGGGACGGATGACATCTTTAATCACCGAATTCGCTTCAGGGCCGTTTGATGCTTTGCCCGTACCGATTGCCCAGACAGGTTCATACGCAACAATGACGCGCGAAGCGTAGGATGGTGAAATATCCTTGATACTCAACCTGGTTTGAGAAGATACTATTTCATGGGTAAGCTTTGATTCATACTGCTCAAGGGTTTCACCTACGCAAACGATCGGAACGAGGTCTTTAGATTGAGCGGCCATCAATTTTCGATTCACGATCTGATCGGTTTCATTAAAGTAAGCGCGGCGCTCGGAGTGTCCTAAAATAACATAACCGCATAATTCTTTAACCATGGATGGGGATATCTCGCCTGTAAAAGCGCCTTTTTCCTCCCAATGCATGTTTTGTGCACCCAGACCGATGCCTGAACCCTCTAGTAATGCAGAAGCAGCCATGAGGGACATGAAAGGCGGGCAGATGACTTTTTCCACGCCCTTAACCTCCCGTAACTGCAAGCTCATATTAAATACCAATTCGCGTGTTTCTGCGATGGTCTTATTCATTTTCCAATTACCGGCGACAACTGATTTTCGCATGTTATGTTCCTGTACAGTGATGTGATGTTGTTTTTATATGTATTCCCGTTTTGGCTGGAGAAAATAAAGAAATAACACCCAATACCCAATAATTATGCATTTTAAACGATTTCGAAAATCCTTGGAACAATCTCCCAATCATTCAGGTCATACTCCAAATCCAAGTCCCAAATTATAGAATATAAAAGAGGATGGGTGTTCCCACCCATCCTCTAGAAATCTATTTATCCAATAATGCCGCCACTCCGGGCAACACTTTTCCTTCAAGGAATTCAAGGGAAGCACCACCACCTGTAGAAACATGCGTCATTTGCTTGGCGACTCCAGCTTTCTTGACAGCACTGGCCGAATCACCGCCACCGATGACCGTCGTTGCGCCTGATTCAGCCAGAAGCCTTGCCAGGGCAAATGTCCCTTCTGCAAACTTGGGCATCTCAAATACGCCCACGGGCCCATTCCAGACTACAAGTTTCACTCCACTCAGCGTGGATTTGTAAAGCTCCAGAGTCTTTGGTCCCACATCTAACATGCGCCAGCCAGACGGGATCTTGTCAACAGCCACGGTCTGTGTGTTGGCTTCTGCATCAAACTTATCGGCTATGATGGCATCCACCGGGAGGATCAACTTATCACCCGATTTTGCCAGGATAGTTTTCGCAGTTTCAAGGGATGTTTCTTCCACAAGACTATCCTGCATGTTGAGTCCCTTGGCGGCTAGAAACGTGTTAGCCATACCTCCACCAATGATCAACTTATCACATTTGGAGAGAAGGGTTTCGACAACCAATATCTTGTCACTAATCTTTGCACCGCCAAGAATGGCTATGTATGGGTGCTCGGGATTGGCGATTGCACGGCCAAGATATTCGAGCTCCTGTTCCATAAGGAAGCCAGATACAGCAGGCACGAAGCGTGCAACACCTTCAGTGGACGAGTGAGCGCGATGTGCGGAACCAAACGCGTCATTTACAAAAACATCACCGAGTGTTGCCATTTGTTTGGCAAGATCAAGGTCGTTCTTCTCTTCACCCTTGTGAAATCGTGTATTTTCGAGCATTAATACTTCACCTGGTTTGAGGGCTTTTGCCATTCTTTCCACTTCGGCGCCGACGCAATCAGGCGCCATTTGGACGGATTTCCCCAGCAATCCAGCTAACACTTCCGCTGCGGCTTTCAAACTGAATTCTGGATCAGGTCCGCCTTTTGGACGTCCCAAATGGCTCATTAAGAGTAGTGACGCCCCTTGTTCTAAAATATATTTAATGGTTGGCAGTGCAGCTTTAATGCGTTTATCATCCGTTACTTTGCCATCAGCCATGGGTACGTTAAAATCCACTCGCATGAGAACACGTTTGTTTTTTAAATCGATATCTTTGACTGTCTTTTTCATTGTTGCTCCGTATAAATTTAATTACTGGTACATATAAAAACAGGTACACAAAGCGAAATGGTCATCTTGTGTACCTGTCAATTTATTACCTCTACAGACTTTTAGCCATTAATGCAGCAAGGTCAGCTGTGCGGCAGGAATAACCCCATTCATTGTCATACCAAGTCACAACTTTGATGAAGTTGCTCTTGTCTTTCCCAAGTACGGATGTGAACGGTAAATCCACTGATGAGCTGTACGAGCTGCCCTTGAAATCCATACTGACCAACGGCTCGTCCACGGCTTCGAGGATACCCTTGAAACGCGGTGCCTTGGCTGCATCACGAAATGCCTGACGCAATTCTTCGGTGGTAGTGTCTTTTTCGAGTTCAGCGGTGAAATCCACCACAGAGACCGTCGGCGTTGGGACACGCAGGGAATATCCATCGAACTTGCCCTTCAAACTGGGAATGACCAGGGCAATAGCCTTGGCGGCGCCAGTTGTTGTGGGGATAATGTTTAAACCGGAAGCGCGGGCGCGGCGCAGGTCTGAATGCGGCATGTCAAGCACTTTTTGATCATTGGTGTAAGAGTGAATGGTGGTCATGAAACCGCGTTTGATGACATAATTGTCATGCACAACTTTGGCGGCGGGCGCAAGGCAGTTCGTAGTGCAGGAAGCGTTCGAGACGACATGGTGCAAGGAGGAATCGTATTTGTCCTCGTTTACACCCAGTACGATTGTCAGGTCTTCGCCTTCGGCAGGCGCCGAAATGATGACCTTCTTTGCGCCACCAGAAGTAATATGGTTGACTGCACCCTTGACGGTCTTGCCCTTCTTATTGACACCGTCTTCTTTGATGGTGAACAACCCTGTCGATTCAATGACTATGTCCACGCCCAGATCCTTCCACATAATCGCGGCCGGGTCGGTTTCTTTGAAGACTTTTACTTTCTTCCCATCGATCAACAGGCCATCGTCAGCGACTTCCACCGTGCCGTCGAAACGACCATAGGTTGAATCATATTTTAACAGGTGTGCCATTGTTTTCATGTCCCCGATGTCATTAAACGCAACAACCTCTAGGTCCTTCGGGTACATATCGCGGATAGCTTTGAGTACCTGGCGTCCAATACGGCCGAAGCCATTAATACCAACTTTTACTGTCATTTGAATTCTCCTTGAAGAAAAATAAATTATTATGTGAATATTTACACAATTTATATTTTAACACAAGAAATATAAATCCCTTCACGTAATATCGTTGAATTATACAACTACTGAGACTTATTTTCGTTTAATGGACCCGTTCTTTCATAAAACAAATCCATTATGATCCGAGATAATTTTTCAGAATCATGCCGCCAAGGATGACCATCATCAACCAGGTCGGCACAATAGGAGCGGGAGTCAGAAAGCGTTTTGTCGTCTGCGCGAACCCATTGAGATGCCCCGATATCATTTTTGTAATTATCATTACATAATATTATATTGAAAAGATCCTCTCCAATATGATTTTCAAGGGCGCGGACATGATCTCGACAGGTGAAAAAATCCGTTTCGCCGGCTTGGGTGGCAATATTACAGACGTATATTGTTAAGGCACGGCTGGTTTGAATTGCCGCAAGAAGGTCGTGCACAAGCAGATTGGGAAGGATGCTGGTGTATAAGCTGCCAGGTCCTATTACGATCACATCAGCGTTTAATATCGCCTTAATGACCGGGGGGAAAGCGGCTGCGTTATCTGGTTCCAACCATACGCGGCGGACTCTTCCCGCCATTGCGGGAATTTTACTCTCACCTTCCACGCGGATCTCGTTGATGGAGTGAGGCAGTTCCATGCTGGCAACCAATTTTACATCATGGAGTGTGGAGGGGAGCACTCGTCCGTTGACTGAAAGCACACGACCCGATTCGGCAACCGCATCTTCAAAACTGCCTGTGATATCAGCAAGCGCTGTGATAAATAAATTTCCAAATGAATGACCTTCGAGATCAGGTGATCCGCTAAAACGATATTGGAAAATCTGTGTAAGTAACGCTTCATCATTGGAGAGTGCAGCGAGGCAATTGCGAATATCTCCCGGCGGCAGGATGCCATGACTTTCGCGTAATCTGCCAGATGAACCACCATCATCCGCAACGGTCACGACAGCCGTAAGGTTGCGGGTATGGGATTTTAACCCACGCAAGAGAGTTGCAAGACCATGTCCACCACCAATGGTGACGATTCGTGGCCCGCGTTCACGGCGACGATAATCTGTGATCTGGTCATATACATCAGAGCCAGGTTGAATAAATGGTTTGAGCAAGGCGCGATTAAGTTGCAAAATGCCGTAGAGAACCAGCCCGATCCCCGATACTCCAAAAATGATTGCCCGCCAGATGCGTGGAATGAACCTGAGGGAGACGTAGGTAAGTAGTTTTAGAAAGAGGGGGTTGGAGGAATCAGTACGGTATAAATCGATCAAGATCACAGCAAATCCAAGTCCCAGTAAAGTTATCCCAACCATTACAAGAGTAAACCATCGCTTAATGCCCAAGCCAGGCCGAAACCAGCGAGGGACAGTCTTTAAGGTTTGCCAGATGTGTCCAGTAAAATTAATAAACATAATTGATATGACAGCAGTTTTCGAAATGAATTGTAAATGCGGATTGTTGAGCTGACCACAGAATACAGAATCTGATCAATTAACCTTTTTCGATGTCTTTTACGGCGCAATAAATTTTTGTAGATCTCACACGCATCTTCAAGCAAGATAATCCCTGAATAAGCACAATAATTATCGAGCGATAACACCGAGTATACCCGTCAATTTGATCAATATGCCTTCAGATAACTTTATCACCAGCCACCTTAGTATGTCTGGGTAATTATTCAAAGCAACAAGCTTGTGTATCGCAATTCTACGATATTGCAGGATCTTTTGTATGGCACTTTAACAATGACCGACTAAATCCTAGCTGCCCGCAATTTAAGATATTTCACCTTCCCACCGCTGGGACATACCAACTTTGCATCCACATCTCTGCCTCCATCCTCTATAATGGGTTCATCTTTATGTTTACCAACCCTGCTAATTGCAAATCCGCTTCCATTACTTCCGCAAACAGACCCCTTAACCCATCGGTCACAAGTTAAGCATTTCCGACTGGTGTCAAGGATCAAATTCGAGGCAATGAAGTCTGTTGGTTGTGGTGCCTTGGCAATTCTGCGGCCTGTCAACGATCGCACTTTTCCGGAAAATTTGACCAGATAACCAGCGCGAAAACCTTCGGTTGGGCATATTCAAGCGCAATAACGGCTCGAAATTACCACAATCTGCTCTTGACTTGAGCCTCAAAACCCTTAATTTGTGAGCAATGCCCTTATCCCATTAATTTTCTTTTATAAAGTGCCTGGCGTGGGGAGAGTTGCGGTTACCTTCTATCTCTTATTTACGGCTCAATTTTCCAGGAAGCGTCTGTTTTCACACTAAAATTTAGATGAATTGGATTTGAAAAATCGCATCATCTGATGCTATAATTCAATTATGACAATGCCCATGCCTGATAAACAAACCCCATTTCCATCCACCGATCTCACGCCAGAGCAGTTAGCTGTAATGCGCGATCAGGAGCGCAAACAAAAAACGATTGTCACCAGTATTGTAGCCGGAATCGTTTTTATCCTTATTTTAGTTGGCGTAGGGATATTTTTCCTTATGCAACCGGCTACGCCCACAGACAAAATCCGCGATGTATTCATCATAGTAGTTGCGGTTGAGTCTTTGGTAATCGGTGTGGCTTTAACCGTTCTTATTGTGCAGATGGCAAGTCTAATTAACCTTTTGCAAAACGAAGTCCGCCCGATCCTGAATGCCACAAATGAGACGGTGAACACTCTTCGTGGGACTGTGGAATTTTTAGGCGAAGAAGTGATCGAACCCGTTATGAAACTAAGCGGTTACCTTGCCGGATTGACCCGTATGCTGGAATTAATGGGTATAAAAAAGAAATAATTTCGGAGGTTGGAATTTTCAATTCCGAACAGCAAAAGGTTTTACTTTTGCACTCCGTTTTATGATAAGAAATACTTTTAACAAAATTAACCAAAGGAGTTGTAACCATGTCTGAACGTGATGAATTTGGCGCATTTCTCGTTGGCTTTGTCGTCGGTGGCTTGACTGGTGCCGTCGCAGCCTTATTATTTGCCCCACAATCCGGAGAAGAAACCCGAGCACTGATTAAAGATAAGAGCATTGAACTCCGAGACAAAGCACAAGTCGGTGCAGAAGAAGCCCTCGCCCAGGCCGAGAAGCTTGCCGCCGAGGCCCGTCTACGTGCCGAGGAGCTCACTAAAGAAGCCCGCGCCCGAGCAACCGAACTCGCCGCCGAAGTTCGGGAACGGAGTAAGAGCGCAGTTGAAGCTGTCCGTAAGCCTAAGAAAGGTGACAGCGAAGTTCCCGCGGTCTAGTAAACTTTTGCAGGGACAAGGGTTTGACTTTTTGGTCAAGCCCTTTTTTTTATGATACTTCTTCACCGTTTTCTGCAGGTGTTTTTCAACGTGCTATATCATCCCCTTGCTTTTGCATATGATTTTGTTGCTGCAACTGTTTCTTTTGGAAAGTGGAAAAACTGGGTTTATAGCGTAATACCACTTATTGAAGGAAACAACATCCTGGAATTGGGCCACGGCCCTGGTCATTTGCAGCTCGAATTACAGAGCTATGTGCGGGTTTTTGCGATTGATGAGTCGGCGCAGATGGGTAAGCTCGCCAGACGCCGGCTTGGCAGCTCGCACAGACTTGCCAGAGCGCGCGCACAGAATTTGCCATATGCATCCGGGAAATTTGACACACTTATATCAACCTTTCCGTCCGAATATATATTTGACATGCACTCGTTGGTGGAAGCATATCGGGTGCTTCGACATAATGGCAGGCTCATTATCCTTCTCTCAGCCATACCTGTGAATCCACTATTGAGGTTCCTGTTTAGAATCACCGGGCAGGGCTCTAAGGGAGCACAGGAATTCACAAAATCGAGAATAATTGAGATATTAGCCCCGGTGAAATTTAAAGCAGATATCCAAATTGTTGAAGTAAAATCAGGTAGCTTATTTATAATTGTTGCAAAGAAAGAGGACTAAAAATGTTAAAAAAATTACGAGAACCTGTTAACAGCCTAACGCATTGGGTTGGCGCGTTCCTTGCCCTGGTAGGATTGATCACTTTACTGGTCGTTGGCTGGGGCACGCCTGTTAAAGTTGTCTCTCTTATTATATATGGCATCAGCCTAATCTTTTTATTTTCCGCCAGCGCCACTTACCATATGGTACGTGTTAAGGAACAGGTCCTGGAGGTATTCCGCAAGATTGACCACGCGGCAATTTATTTTTTAATTGCAGGTACATATACACCTTTCTGCATCAATGCCTTCACGGGGTTTTGGAAATGGGGCATGTTGATCACCATCTGGTCCCTGGCATTGATCGGAATCGGGGTCAAAGTGTTTATTATCAGAGTACCACGCTGGTTGAATGCAGGTATCTATCTTGCCATGGGCTGGTTGTGCGTTGGCGCAAGCGGACAACTTCTCGCTTCGCTCCCAACCTGGGTGTTGACGTGGTTAATCATCGGCGGAGTTATCTATACTCTTGGCGCGGTTGTTTACATAACCAAAATTTTCAATTTTAAGCCCGGGGTATTCGGGTTTCATGAAGTCTGGCATATTTTTGTACTGCTGGCTGCTGCCGCCCACTTTGTTGCTGTTATAGGTGTTGCGTTTTAATATTAGCCATATGTTGTTAGGGTCTTATCTTAATCAGTATTAGTTTTTCCATCCGAAGTTGTTGAATCTTGGTCTCTCATTATTAACTTCTCCCTAATCATATTGACAGACTTGGGTATGATCATCCTGATCGTACTTCCTCTCGCTGAATCCATTCCAGAAGCTTTACGCCTTTATTCTTCCTTGTTCTGTGCCGCAATTGCTGCACGGAATTACCATAATTAATATATTGATCCTGTTCAATGCCAATTGGCGCGCGTAGAAAATTTGGTAGGGGAATTTTTTTGTGAGAAGATAGTCTGGGAGCAGGCGGCAAAGTAATTTATGGAGAGTTGATTATGAAACTTGTCACGGTTAGGCAAATGCGAGATATTGAAAAAGAGGCGGATGCAAACGGCTTGTCTTATGCCGAAATGATGCGTAATGCAGGCTATGGGCTGGCCGACATTATTAAGAATATTGGTTATGACGAGGATTGGGAGAGCATACTTGGCCTTGTCGGGCCTGGAAATAATGGCGGGGATGCACTGATTGCTCTGGCGCAACTCGCTGATAGTGGCTGGCAGGTACGGGCATACATTGTTCGCCGAAAACAGGACGATGAGTTAATCAATCAACTCCTAAATGCAGGTGGGGATGTAATTTTCGTGGAAAATGACGTGAATTTTTCCAAGCTTAATGTGTGTTTTAAATCCACGGATATTATATTGGACGGTATGCTTGGCACTGGTTTCAAGCTTCCTCTAAGGGAAGAAGTAGCAACTATTTTGGAACAATCCCTTTGTATTATGGAAACGCTCGAAGAAACGCCCTACATAATTGCTGTTGATTGTCCATCGGGAGTGGATTGCGATTCGGGTGAAGCAGCTTTGGAATGTATGCATGCTGATCTAACTGTTGCGATGGCAGCTGTAAAACAAGGTTTGTTGAAACTGCCTGCTTTTGATTTCGTCGGCGAGTTGGTAGTTGTGGACATTGGATTGCCCGATGATCTTGTATCCATTCATGAACTAAAAACTGAAGTCGCCGATCTGGAAATCATCGCCGGGCTTTTGCCTGATCGCGCTTTAGATGCTCATAAAGGGACATTTGGGACGGCACTAATCGTATCAGGATCATTGAAATACACCGGAGCGGCCTTACTGGCCGGTACCGCCGCATATCGCTCTGGCACAGGATTAGTTACCCTTGCTGTACCTGAACCTTTGCATGCGGCGCTGGCGGGGCAACTTCCAGAAGCAACATGGGTGTTACTTCCCCATGAAACTGGTTTTATTTCAGATTTGGCCACGGAAGTTTTATTGAGTCACTGCCAACGGGCTACTGCATTTTTGATCGGACCCGGAATCGGGGCTCATAATTCCACCGCAAGATTTTTCGAATCTGTTATTTCGTCAATAAAAGTGCCCAGCGTTGTGGATGCAGATGGATTGCGCTACCTCGCGCAGATTCAAAATTGGAATAAGAAAATATTTCCATCCACAGTCCTGACTCCTCACACAGGGGAAATGTCAGCGCTGACAGGGTTATCCAAACAGATAATCACAGAAAATAGAAATCAGATTGCTCTAAAATATGCTTTGGAGTGGGGTCATGTTGTTGTGTTAAAAGGTGCGTTAACGGTTATTGCATCTCCTGATGGGGAGATGACGATCATTCCGGTCGCAACCCCTGCACTTGCCAGAGCCGGGACCGGTGATGTGTTGGCCGGACTCATCGTAGGATTGCTGGCACAAGGGCTTGATGCATACAGCGCTGCAGTCGCCGGTTCCTTTATTCATGCCAAAGCTGGTTTGTGCGCTGCTGATGATCTTGGCACAACAGCCTGTGTGCTTGCACGTGATGTATTAAACAGTATCCCAGATGTAATGAGCGAATGGGAGTAAGAATTTCCTTTTGCCCCCAAAGGATAATCCTGAAGGAGTGCTGACAATATAATCACAAGAGACTATCCAATTGAATAGTCTCTTGTGATTAGCCAATCTGGAACAATGAATCTTTAACTATTCATAAAACTTTCAAGATTATCTTTGCTGATACGGTATGCTTTTCCAACTTTCTTGGCTTTCAGACTGCCGTCCGATATGGCAGCCATGATATCCTCCTCAGTTACTTTAATGAACTGAGCTGCTTCAGCGGGCGTCATGATATCCGGCATCTTCGCACCAGATGCGGGCGCTCCGCCTGCATTCGTGTTCTGAATTCCACCTTGAAGCGCTTGTCCCATTAAATTTCCGATACCCATACCAGCACCGATTCCGGCAGTCAGACCCGCACCGCCGCTCTGATTCTGGGCGGCGTCACGCATCGCATCGGCTGCCTGTAATTGAGTATAGGTCGACATGTCAAGCATGCCCATATCGCGCAATTCCTGGGCTGATTTTTCCGATGGTTTTAAGTTGCCGATGTAGAAGGTTTTGAGCGTCAACCCGATGGCTTCAAAATCATCTTTTGATTTTGCCCGGACTGCAGCTCCAATCTCCTCGGTTAATCCAATCATTTCAGGCACGGAATTTTTAGCGCCTGTTTCTCCCAGCACATCCTGCAACTTCGATAACAGCATTGTGCGCAGACGTTCCTCAATTTCTGATGTGAGGTATGTCCCCTGTGCACCCACGATTTGGGTCACAAACTGCTGAGGGTCTTTAACCTGAAATGAATACGTGCCAAATCCCTGTAGTAATGCCACGCCCAATCCCATTCCGGGGTTGCGAACGATGATCGGTTGCGGCGTGCCCCATTTTTTATTCGCAAATTCTTTTTTTGAAACAAAATAAACTTCTGCAGGGAAAGGCGTGCGCTCATTAAAAGCCTTGCCAATAAAATCGATCAAGTAAGGGATATTCGCTGTCGCTATGGTATGACGTCCTGCTTTGAACACATCCAAGGCATTACCGTCACGGAAAAATACTGCATTCTGGCTCTCCCGGACAATCACCTGTGAGCCTATACGGAAATCGCCAATTCCTTCCTCCGGGAAGCGATGAACGATCTCATCATTCATTTCATTTGCATACTCAATGACATCAAAAATTCTAGCCATGTTTTTCTCCTTTTTTATAATTGCTATTTTGAATTATAGTCGAAAGAACATTACGGTTCAAGAAGCGACAACCTCTTATTTATACGGATTCGGTCTAGGAAGGTTTCATGCCAGGATGACCGAGGTGAAGTGCGAAAATTCAGGTTCTTACCCGTTCTTCATTGATCTGCCAGTTCCATTATTTTTTACTGCTATAACCTCTGCCATGATGCTGACAGCAATTTCCTCTGGCGTTTCTGCTTGTAATTCCAACCCCATTGGCGAATGAATTTTGGCAATCTTTTTATCTGAGATACCTTGTTTTTTTAGCCCTTTTACGGTTGTCGCCCATCTTCTTTTTGACCCAATGACTCCGATATATCCTGCGGGAGATTCAAGCAAGGCAGCGAGTCCGGCCACATCGACATTTGAGCCTCTCGTGGTGAGGACCAAAAAAGTGCGCTTGTCAATATTTATGTGGTTTGGAAGTTCGCTCATGGGAAAAGGATAATATGCATCCGCTTCCGGTGTGGATTCAGGGTTGCAAAATTCCACACGATCATCGTTCGCTGCCGTGCGAAATCCAAGCCATTTTGCCAGGTGGACAACCGCTTTGCCAACATGGCCGGCGCCAATAACAACCAACAAAGGGTCAGGGAAAATCGGCTCCACAAATACCTCCACCTGTCCGCCACAGGTACCGGGGTCACCTTGAGCGGGGTCAATCATGTTGTAATGTAAATGGCGCGGCTGACCATCGTTGAGCGCTTTTTGTGCTTCTTTCAACACACGCTGTTCCATTTCTCCACCACCGACGGTACCAACAAAATGTCCATCGGCATAAACAATCATTTTGCTGCCCACATGTCTTGGCGTAGAGCCTTTGCTGCCGGTTACTGTACACAACGCGGCAGATTCATTATTTCTTTCGATTTCCGCAAGAGTCTGGTAAATTGAGAGCATAATTTTTTTTCCTGGATCTAATTATAAATTACGGATGCTCTTAACTAATCGACGTTTTTGGAAAGGACACGCACTCGGATCGCCTCGACTAAAATATGAACGTACTCCATGCCTTTTTTGGACGGTGATTTTTCATAGTGTTTCCACCTGCGGGATTCAAAAAAGAGACAGGTGCGCAGATTAGTTAAGGATTGAGTGAATTCTTTCTTCTCGCGATATGATTTAACTCCTTCGGCGGCAACTTCGCGGCATTTTTTAAAGGAGCCCCAGTATTTGTAACCGTCGAAAGTTAATGCAAAGGGTTCGATTTTTTTCCAGCTGGCATGCACGTGAGGAACGTCAGTCTCTAATAATTGTGAATTTGGGATTTTATTCATTATATTTTTCCGGGGTTGCAATGCTCGTGGGACGGCATTAAGATATTAAAATTGTTGATATAAATATTAATGATATTGGTATTTTTTCTGGATACTCGTAACCTCGTTCGGGTTGGGCTCTGGAATTTAATTATCATTTAGATTATATAAGCTTTTTAACGGCTTGTTTGTGAAGGGGCAGATCGTCCTGAACGGTGTTCCAAACAATCGCAAGGTTAATATTGAAACTTTGAGGTATGATTCTTTTTCGCATACCTGTCAAATTCTCCCATTCAAGTTTGGGGTGTTCCATCATAAATTCAACAGAAATACAACTGGCAGCTTCCCCGATGAGCTCGATTTGGCGTACAACCGCATCCTGGACCATGACCCGGGAAATGAATTCACTTTCGGACATGCCTCTGGTGTAACGCTCTATCTGTTCCATGGCGGCGAAGATATAATTTAAATAGACGATATCGTTGGTCATATTTGGGCCATTATTTTTGCATCGCTTGACTTGAAATAAAATATTGCATAGGTTTCACACGCTTAACTCCCATATCCATTTTACCGTAATAACAGCATCGTGACGGAAGGGAGAATC
>CAYLOW010000037.1:0-19974 GCA_964385315.1 uncultured Anaerolinea sp. | reverse complement strand
CTTCCCGCTCCTTATTTGACCTTGAAGCGGGTTCTGTCAAAAAGAAATGGAAGGACAAAGCCTTTGCCGCCGGCACTGACCGCGCTGAAATGGAACACGCTGCTCAAGTCTTTGGCGTGGATGTTTGGGAGCATGTCGGCAATGTCATCCTTGCCATGCGCCGTATCGCCCCGGAGTTGGGTTTGGTGGGGAATATCCCCCCGCCTGTATAAATTTTCCAAAATCGCATTAAAACGGGCAGCAGACCAAAAGTCTGCTGCCCGTTTTTGGTGTTCCTTGCCTTATGACCAGACTAAAAAATTAATGGAACGAAACTACCTCAGAAGTGATCCAAATTGAATAGGTAAAATCGGTTTCGGTTACGCAAAGTACTTCGGGGTTTTTGGCGATCGAAGGCGGGTCAAGTACCCATGCCCATGACCAGTAACATCCGGCTAGGACTTCCACAGTCGGGTTTTCATACCTTCCCAAGGTGAAGGAGTAGGTGCCGCATTCTTTTTTATCATTTTCCTTCAGCATTCCAAATGAGAGATTAAGGTTGCTGTTTGACTTGTTAAAGAATTGAACTTTTGCCTTGGCGCCTTTTGGCTCGGCTGGGGGGACGTCGTTACATGGATCGATGGCGGTGTTGGGCAGCGTGGCTGGCACGAGGGTCGGTATAATAAATTCTACAGTCGGCGGAGGTGTAAGTGTGAGTGTAGGTGTGGGCGGGATGGGCGTTTCGGTGGCCGTTGGCATCGCTGCCTGAGTTTGGGTGAGTGCGATCCAGGCATCTGCCATGGCAGTACTTTGTATATCTGCCACAGACATGGTGGGTGTGGCTTTAGGCCCGCACGCAGATAACGCCGCGATGACTAGAATGGAAATAACAGACAGCAATTTTCTTTTCATTTTTTCTCCAATATAAATATTACTACTAAAGACGAAACGATCTCCTGCTCAATCGCCTTTGTAAACCCATATACGAAAATGTCCCGGACCAACGATATCTTTGCGTACGTAATTTTCTTCAATAAAGCGGATCAGCCCCCGGGTGACCGGCATGTCGTTCCATGCCTCTGAAGCAATTCTGCTTATGGTTTTATCTTCCGCGGTTGCATCGATGATCATTGGCTTTTTTTGGGCGATGTTAAACTTCAACTCATCGGCCATTTCCTGCGAAACATAGCCGGGCACTCCGAAGGGGTAAGTATACACAAATCGGGAGGGGGATTCCCTGCGAGTTATGAAATTATAAATACTCTCATTTCCCCAGATCAGGACGTAATCACCCGGCCGGGTGTGGTTCAGAATGTATTCAACATACACTCCCTGCGCGTCCGCAGAATAATCCGGCGGGGGAAGGGTCCTCCCCGACCAGATCGTTCTACCCATGTCGATTAGATACGGCATCCTGTTGATGACCGGTTTAACACCAAATGCAAGGATCAATGCGCCTGCAACCAGGATGCCTGGAAGGTTTTTGTGGCGAATATCCGGGAATGCCTTCCCTGCCAATTGAACGGCCAGGAAGATCAGGAAGCCCGCCAGAAGCGCCAGGACAGGCAGCCAGGCAATATAGTAATGCAGGTATTTCCTGCCGGACATCAGGGATAAATAAAGTTGAATGGGAACGACTGCGAGTGTCAAAAAAGCAAGCTGGATCATAATGCACGGTTCTTTTTCTTTTTGTTTCCAATTTCCATAAAGATAAAGAATTAATCCAGCCAAACCCGCGGCGCCCAACGAAACCAAAAGAGGCATTCTTTCATAACCTTTTGTGAGTGCCTGCCATGAAAAGGCATCAAGCCTGGAATAGTAATAATTGAATATGAAGACCGAGTCTAATAAATAACCCAGTGACCGGTTGATCGCAAAATAAATGGCGATCAAGCTGAAAACAACCGCGCTCCCAACCGCCGCCGCTGTGATCCGTTTCAAACTGCGGGCGCGTTCCCCAGGAGAGAAGAGCGCGGTGAACAATAAAACCAACCCAATGGCGGTATGCACTCCGATGTTGTTCGGCCTCAGGGAAAAAGCCAACGCCGCCGTGATCCCCACAATAAGCTCGTTCCAATAACCGTTGATCTTTTTTTCCGACCGCAGAAAAAAATAGATCGCGGCAAATTGAAACGGCAGGGAAAACTCTTCAACGGTGCCTCCATGGTCCAACACTTGGGGCAGGGCCGCCAGCCATAATATTGTGGTGAAAAACGCAATTGCAGGGGCGAATACCATCCGCATGGCAAGAAACCCTGAGACCCCCGCAAGAAAAAGGAAGAGGGCCTCAACGAACCAGACTCCCCAGGCCGAATGGGTGATCCATAAGCCAAGAGCATAAATATAATAAATAAGCGGCCCTTTATGATCCCACACGTCCCGATATGGGATGCCGCCGTCCAGGATCTGCTGTCCGGTGTACAGATACACCCCCTGGTCCCGCTCGGTGATGGGCTGGTAAAGCGGCGCCACCGGCGAGAGTACGGCGAGGACAACAGCCAGGAGGATCATGAGCTGCAGGAGGGGTGGAATTAAAAGAAGACCCTTCTTCATCCTACCGCTTCCAGTTCAACATGATCAGGCCGGCCAGACAAACAAATATGCTGGCTATGTTGATGAGGGAAATTTTATCCTTGAATAGAAAAAAAGCCGCGGGGAGCAGGATCAGTGATGCCGCCACATTAACGAGGACCGCCGCAATGCCCAAATTCCAACCCGCGCGGTAGGTGAGCAGGAACCCGAATTCAATGCCGACAATGGCAACGGCGAGTCCAATGCTTGCCCAATTGAGCTGTTCGAATTCTGCCAGCATGCCATTTTTTGCGGGAAAGAAAAAGAAAGTGAATAAAGTGATGATAAATGCAACGGCATAGGTTACCAAAAGCGACACGGTGAAATTCACGTTCGACGGGGTGCTCTTGGCAGTGAAATGATAGAGCGCGCTGGAGTAAATTGTAAGGGCGATGGAGAAGTAAAACAGGAACATGGAGTTGATCTTTGCCTGCATGGCTGGGTTATGAATTTAATATCTTCAAAATAAATTCTGCGGTGCGCCTGCCGGAGGCGGCATCGGTGAAGGTGATCTCATCCCTGACGAACTTATGGCGTTCTTCTGAATCGGCGGACTTATCTTTTAGATACAAATTCAACATGTCCTGCAATTCATTTTCATCTTTAGCCACACGCCCCGCCCTGGCCATGCGGAATCGCAGGTGGGTGGGCCAGTCACCGATCTCCTTGAGCGAAAGCGAGAACTTTCCTTTTTTATTCCAGCCGCCGGGAGTGTCGATCACCGCCGCGATCATCGGCGTATCGTGGACGGCGGTCTCAACCAGCATTGTCGAATAGACCGTTACCAGCACGTCGGAATACGCCATCATGGATGATTTCTCATCCATGTCTTCACCGCCGTAGTAGCCGAGGGAGCCGCCCAACGCGACGGGTTGAACGACATGTACATGCGGATATGTCTTCTCAAGGTCAAATACGCGCTGGCGTTCCTCTGCGAAGATCTTTGGCTTGTCCTGAAAATGACTGGGGTGCAGGCGAATCAACAGCTGCGAAGGCTCGGCCAGGGCATCTGACGAAACCAATTTCGCCAGCGCTTCGATGTTCGGATAGTTCGGCGCAAAATGGACGAAACTGCTGGCGTACGAAATTAATTTGCGGTTGGGGTCGAGCCCATGCAGCTTAAAATATTCATCACGCGGCATGAGCCATGATTTACGGAAGTATCCGTCATAGGAGGGGATACCGCCCACATGCACGTGGCCGGGGTCCCAATCCGAGCCAAGCACAAGCTCCTCTTTTTGCAGCTCAGACCAGCAGGTTGCCCACTGCACATTCGCCCCTGAGACATTGTACGAAGATGAATTGTCCCAGCCGACGATGACGGTCATATTTGGGATCCCGCGCCGGTCCGATTCACGCAAGATATAGCGGTCCATACGCCAGCCCGGGGTCGAGGCGATCACCAGATCGGGCTGATACCTGTCAAAAAAGTCCGTGTACAGGCCGGTCTCCGGGGTGAATCGATTTTGCATCTGTACTAAAAGTTTCCGCGCGAAGGCGAAATTTCGCAGGACGAGAATCGCCAGTGCAGACGGAAGCCAGATCCCCAGACGGAATTTCCAACCGTTCTCCCCCCAGACTTCCCAGATATGGCTGTCCATGGCTTCGGTATTGATGCGGCGCGACCCGCCCACCCGGCGCAGGTAACCGAGCAGCCATTGCCAGCGCGGGCTGACTTTTTTCGCGTATTCGTTTGCCTGTTTCAAGCGCAAGCCTTCGAAAGTGAGACCGGGCCGTGCGAAACGCTTTTGAATATGGTCTTTGGTTTCGTCGTCGGTGAGGAGGATGACCTCGATGCCCGAGTCCAGCAGGGTCGAGACAACGTCACTTTGCAGGAAGTAGATGATTGCCATGCCGTGATCGGCGGAGATAAAGATACGTTTCATAATGAATGCTTTGCAAGCGGATGAACAAACGAATGCAGGTACGCTTCCTTCTTAGGGTTGATGATTTTTGGTTCGAGGGGAATTTTATCCCACCTTCAGCCCCGCCCGGTGATGAATTGCCGGCAGGACACTGAAACGTCTCAGCCGCCATTGGCGGAGGCACGGCAGATTATATCCCCTGTATACTGCCGGGGTGTGAACCAATTCCCTCAAAGCAGGATTGGTGAAACCCCGCATGAAGGGCGCAGGCTGCACCTCCTCACAAGACTGTTAACCGGTTTAATTGACGCATTATCGTCTTGCATGTATAATTTTTTAATCTATCCCTCACGGAGGGGTAATTCGAGGATATATGGCACTTCGTGGAAATTTACGCGATTTTACAATTACGCAGCTTCTCAATCTGGTCAATCTTGCCAGCAAAACCGGTACTTTGATCCTGGATGGTCCTTCAGAGCAGGCACATATTTCATTCCGCGAAGGCAAACTGGCTTATGCGCGCCTTGGCAAGGATGATGGCAGCCTTGCGTTTGTTTTGCATAAGGCGAACAAGATCAATGCCAATCAGTATCGTGCAATTGTCGACCGCGCAGGCCAGATGACCGATAAGGAACTTGGCCTGCTTCTTATTAATGCAGGCTATGTAACCCAGGAGGATATCCTCCTAAATTTGCAGGGGTATTTTACAGAAGTGGTGCGAAAATTGTTCACCTGGGTGGAAGGCATTTTCCGTTTTGAAAACGATCTGCTTCCGCCGGATGGCCGCATTAACGTCAAACTTGATCTTGAAAACATCATTATTGAGGGGTCGCGCCAGCTCCGTGAACTGGAACAATTGCAGGATGAAATTCCAAGCCTTGATATGGCGCTGAGATTTACCCAAAGACCGCTTACCAATGTGAACTTGAGCGTTGAAGAATGGAATGTGGTCAAATTTGTTGATCCCAAAAATACCATGCACCAGATTGCCGGCACCAATAAATTGAGTGATCTTGACATTCGCAGGATCGTATATGGTTTGCTGCAGGCGGGGCTGGTTGAGATGGTCCGTCCCGCGGGTGCGGCTGCTCCGTCCGTCCCCAAACAGTTCCCGGTGCAGGATAGGCAGGAACAAAAGACTTTGATCAATAAATTAATTGGCCGCATTCGTACATTGTAATTATCCGTGCGGGAAGGACAGGACTTATGCAAACGGTTAAGATGGTAGTGACGGGGCCCTTCAGCGCTGGCAAGACGCAGTTCATTCAGTCTGTCAGTGAAATTGATGTGGTAGCCACGGAAAGAAAAATTTCTTCAGAGGAAGAACGAAGCGTAAAATCTGCGACGACAGTCGCGATGGATTTTGGTCGCATCACTGTGGATGAAGACCTGGTTCTTTATCTGTTCGGTACGCCGGGCCAGAAACGGTTTGACTTCATGTGGGAAATTCTTTCAGAGGGTATGCTGGGCTTCATTGTCATGGTGGACAGCACCCGCCCCGAAACATTCCGCGAAGCGCGTTCGATCCTTGAGACTTTTCGCGCGTATGCCCCGACTCCCTTTGTGGTCGCCGCGAACAAGCAGGATATGCAGGATGCCTGGGAACTCGAAGACATGCGCCATGCGCTCCGCCTGGATGGCAAAACAAAACTCCTGCCGTGCGTGGCTACGAATCGGAAATCTGTAAAAGACGTTTTGCTTGAGTTGTTGTACAGCATTCTTAAAGAAATGGAAACCGGAAAATAAGGGACAGGACCCAACTTTTGCCGTGTCTTCAATCACCACTGACCAGGGAGTAGTTCATTACGAAGTATACGGACGCGGGCGTCCCGTAATTCTTTTGCATGGCTGGCTTGGATCATGGGGGCTTTGGCAGGAAACGATGTCTTATCTGGGTGCGTTTTATCGCACCTACGCACTGGATTTTTGGGGATTTGGCGAATCAGGCAAGAAGCGCGAGACCTATGCCGTTTCAGATTTTGTAAGCCTTGTAGACCAATTTATGGAACAGTTGGGGATCGTTCATGCCCCGTTGGTCGGGCATAGCATGGGCGGCACGGTCAGCCTTGCCGTTTCCATCAAATACCCTGATCGTGCCAGTAAAGTGGCGGTCGTGGGGTCGCCGATAAACGGTTCTTCACTGGCTCCATTACTTAAACTTTCCGGGTATCGCCCGATTGCATTTATGCTGTTCAACATGATGGGGGTATTTCGCGCGGGAATGAAGCTTTATTCTCCCTTTATATGCAAAGACCCGCGTTTCCCCGAGATGATGGACCGCGATCTTTCCCGTACCACCGTTGAGTCTTTTTTACTTTCCATCGCTTCGCTGCGCCGCACAAACCTGATCCCCATGCTTTCGCACGTCAAAGCCCCCACCATGGGCATGTATGGCGACAAGGATGTGATCGTTCATCCAATGCAATGGCAGCCCTTGCAGACCGGGGTTCCGCATGCGGTAATCGAACGGTTTTCCCAGTCCGGTCACTTCATCATGTTGGATGAACCGGCGGTCTTTAACCAAAAGTTAAAAACGTTCCTTGACCAGCCCCTTCCCCGTTCATAAGCGGCGAATCCCCATTTAAACCTTGCTGCCTGCTTACAAAAGCGGGACATTTGGCCTATCGGTATCCTGGATGAAGGATGTTATTGTGCACTTTGATTTATAATCATAAATTATGCTGAAAATAATCATGCATGCCCAGAACAATATCATGCCGTTTTGTGAGCCGGCACGGGAGTTACGCATCCAAAATAAGCCGCTTTGGCTGCATCAACGCGACCTGCTTGCTCCCTACGTCACTCATGAATTGGAGATAAAAAAGGGGGAACCGCTGCAGCCTGTGCGTGAGCAGGCGATCGTTTATCGTGACAATCTTTTCTTCGATGAATTTTATATCCGCGAATTCATGGAGCAGGCCATAAAAGGCAACAAACCTGTACGCGCCGCCTTCCGGGCAGATGATCCTGCATTTCGCGAACACGCCCTGCCTCTTTCCACATCCTATACCCTGGCGGGAAGTTTATATCTTGCTGATCTGTGGTATTACCCCAACGGCCCTGTCGCGGGTGCAGAGGCGCTTGTGATCGACACCCAGTCAAAAGAGATCGGTTATTATCATATACCGACTTATATGGCGGATAAAAGCGGCGACCTGGTTTTTCAAGTTCCCCTGCGCGCGATGCTGGCAATTGATTCATGGGTGCATGTCTTTATTGCCGACGTGGTCTTCAGCCAGTTTGCACGCGGCGTCCGTTTTGAAAAGCGCCTGAACGAAGATACCGCCTTCAAATTAAAGATCATTGGCAAGGCGATCTATGAAGGCCGGCAGGTCCTGCAATGTTCGGAACTGGTGAAGATCGGCACGGGCTGCGTCATTGATCCGAGCGCGATCATTCATGGACCCACGATCATTGGCAATAATGTGACCATTAACGCGGGGGTGGTCATTGACAATTCGATTATTGGGAACAATGTCAATGTCTCGCAGGGGTCGCAGGTGATGCTGTCTGTTGTAGGGGATGGAACCTTCCTGCCATTTCGCGCCGCCTTATTCAATACCACCATCATGGAAGACAGCATGGTGGCACAAAATACCTGTTTGCAAATGTGCGTGATCGGAAAAAGGACCTTCATCGGCGCAGGGTCCACATGGACAGATTACAACCTGATCCCCGCCCCCATTCGCGCCCGTGATGGAAGCGGAAAACTGGGAATGTCGAACCGCCCGGTCCTGGGCGGCTGTGTCGGGCATAATTGCCGCATTGGTTCGGGCATGATCATCTACCCCGCCCGCACCATCGAGTCGGATGTTGTCCTGGCCGCATCCGGGGAGCGGCGTATCATCGATCGCGATATTTCTTTTGAAGACAGCGACCATCATCATCTTAAATTTTCTGAATTGCACCAGGTGCTCTATCACAAACACTCGAAAAGTGATTCAGAGTCATGGTAAAAAATGGATAGTTTCGCATTCATCATACATCCCATTGATCCCAAGCGAGATGTCAGCCGTAAGTTTCCCTTTTTGGGGCGTATCCTGAGCGAAAAGCAAATAGATTTTTTTTCAACATTCTTTCCGCCCGTCTATGTATCAGAGATCGAAGGCATTACATCGAAAGCCACGGAAAAAACCATCAAAGGCTGGTTCCTTGCCTGTCCCTATACGCCGCGCCGCATGATGGAACTTCCCGAGCAAATGGTGTACCGCAAGATCATCCAAACGGGACGCATGGCTGAAAGGCTTGGCGCCAATATTCTTGGGCTGGGTGCCTTCACCTCAGTGGTTGGTGATGCTGGTGTGACCATCGCGAACGGGTTGAATATTCCCGTGACCACGGGAGATTCGTTTACCGTGGCAATGGCCGTGCAGGCTATTCGGGATGCGGCGCGGGTGATGGATATTAAAATAGAAGATGCGACTGTGGCCGTGGTGGGCGCGACTGGAGCGATCGGACATGTTTGTGCCGAGCTGTTGGCCGGGGAAGCGGCGCGGGTTTTTCTCATCGCCCGGGATGAAAAAAAACTCGAAGTCCTTCGCGACAGGCTGCGGCTTGAGGCGCGCAGTGAACTTGTGATCAGCACGAAAATGGATGTTTTAAAGGAATCTCAATTGATCCTGACGGTCACGAGTTCCATTCACGATGTCATTCATCCGCAATATTTGCAACCCGGAAGCGTTGTTTGTGACGTTGCCCGCCCTCGTGATGTTTCTGCAATGGTGGCGGCGGTAAGAGATGATATATTAGTGATTGACGGCGGCATGGTCGATGTGCCTGGCGCTGTGAATTTCAAATTCAACTTTGGTTTTCCCGAAGGAAAGGCCTACGCCTGCATGGCTGAAACCATTGCGCTGGCTTTGGAAGGCCGCTTTGAGGATTACACCATCGGCAAGGACATAACATTGGATCGTGTGAAGGACATCACTGCGATCGCGGAACGACATGGTTTTCGTATGAGTGGGTTTCGCTCGTTTGAATGTGAAGTTACACAGGAACAGATCGAAACCGTTCGAAAAAATGCCCGTAAAGGGCTGCAGCATGCTTAGGAGGTTTACATGGGAAATGCCCGTCTTTTGGTAGTGGAAGATGACATTGATATCGCCAATATGCTCAAGATATACTTCACCAGTCTGCATTATGACGTGGATGTAGCCAATCGCGGACGCGATGCTTTGGAGAAAACAAAGCAGGTCCTGCCGCATTTAATTGTGCTGGACATTATGCTGCCGGATATTAACGGTTACGAGGTCTGCCACGCACTGCGGACAAGCACCCGCACCAGCCATATTCCAGTGATATTCCTGACGCAAAAAGATGAGCGCAGTGACAAACTGCAGGGCCTTGAGTTGGGCGCAGATGACTACATCACCAAGCCCTTTGATATCGAAGAGTTGAAACTTCGTGTGCAGGGCGCCATCCGCCGCTCGGAACGCGAAAGCCTCACGGATCCGCGCTCAGGATTGCCCGCCGGTCGTTTGATCGAAGAGCAGCTGCGCCGCATCATCCGCGAGAAGGATTGGTCGCTGCTGGATGTGCGCGTCAACAATTTTGACGCGTTCAAGGATGTTTATGGTTTTGTGGCCGGCGACGATGTGGTGCGTTTTGCGGCGATGGTGATCGGCGAGGTTGTGGATGAACTGGGGACCACCAATGACTTTATCGGCCACGCCGGCGGGGATAACTTTATCATCATTACAACGGATGACGCCGCCCCCAGGATTTGCCGGAGATTGAAGGAACGATTTGCGGAAGAAGTGCAAAGCCACTATAACTTTATGGACCGCCAGCAGGGATTTATTCAGGCGCCAAAAGCCGAAGGGGGGGTGGAAAAGGTCGGATTTATGTACCTTTCCGCGGGGTTGGTTTCGCCCAAGCTGCAATCCTTCGCAGATATTCGTGAAATTACTGAACTTGCCGCCGAAGCCAGGCGGCAGGACACGGCAGCCTCTTCCGCCGCCTGACAGGGTGAATGATCCATGGCATCCGGATTGGGCATCAGCCTTTTAATTGCCGGACTGGTATTTGTTCTGCTGGTCTGGGTGGTCTTGCGCCTGTATCCGCGCATGACCACCCCCGCCCAGGTTGGCGCCGATTCTTTTTCCTCTCCACAGTCTTCAAAATCAAATGACGCAGTGATCCTTATCCAGCCGGGGGGGCGTGTGGAGTATGTCAGCGTGCCAGCCCGCGCCTATTTTAATCTGCACGAAAACGAGCCGAATGACCTTGAGCGTCTTGCGCGCAGTGTGCGTCCGGCCGATGATTTTTTAAATTTGTGCGCCGTTCCAGGGCATAAACGGGCATCCATCAGCGGCAGACAGGTGGAAATTTCGTCTTTTGAAATACCCGGCGTATACCCAATGATCCTGCTTTCCATACGCGGCAATGAACTTGCCTCCACGCTGGAACAAAGCAGCGGTGCTTCAGAGGAAATCTTAAAGGTAATCACCGAATTCGCCCAAAGTATTGCCGCGAATCTCGATCTCCAGACAACCCTGCAATCCATATTTGAATATGTCTCCCGGCTTGTTCCGTCTGATCTGGTTGAACTGCATCTCCAGAATCAGGATGATCAGGCCCCGATCGCTTATCGTTTTCAGTCGTCTGATTCAAATTCATCCGGTGTGGTGCGTTCTTCAGGTTCGCAATTTGGCAGCCTGACAGACCGGTTGATGGAGAAGCGCGCACCGGTGCTGATCGCGGATGCGCGTTCACAGCCCGGGCTTGCCGGCGGAGGTGAGACGCTTCCCATTCAATCCTATCTTGGAATTCCACTGCTGGCCGGGGATGAACTGGTTGGCACGCTGGAGGCGGGTCAAACGGACGAGGGAAGATTCGACCAGCATGATCTGAACCTGTTATTTCTGGTTTCCGGTCAGGCAGCTGTGGCAATACGGAATGCCAGACTTTATGAAGATGAACAGAAGCGCGCCTCTGAACTTGCAGGACTGGCGAACCTAAATCAATCCCTGGGCAATATCCGCGAAGTGAAGGATGTTTTTGCGCGGCTTGTGGAAAGCATTGCGCCCCTGTTCGCGGCTGAAATTATCGGGTTTCTTCTTTATGATGAAGAGAAAGGCACCCTGGAAGGCAAGGTTCCTTTCCGCGGGCTGCCGCCCCAGTTTGTTCAAATTTACCGTACGACCATTGCTGCCAACAGCCCTGCCGAACAGGTGCTCACAAGCCAGAAACCCCTTCTGACAGTGAACGCGTCCACGGATGAAAACTGGCAGATGCTTGGCATCTCGGATATTGCGGTGGCTGCCAGTTTGAGGGATGTTGCGCTGACGCCTCTGCTTTCCTCCGGGCGGGTGCTCGGGTATTTGCAGGTGGGGCACCATCTGCGCGGTACCTCACCCTTTACGCAGGAGGAATTGCGCCTGATGAATATCGTGGCAAATCAAGCCGCGGCCATCATAGAAAATATTTTATTGGTACAGCAGGCGCGCGTGCGTGCCCAGCGTGCTGATGCGCTGCGCCGCATTGCCAGTCTTGCGGGTTCCACGGCCACATTGGATGAAATCCTTAAATATTCAATGCAGGAACTGGCAAGCCTTTTCCAGGCCGATGTGGGCGCGATCTTCCTGCTGGATGAAACACGCGGTGAATTGCGGATGCGCCGCGAATCGACGTTTGGCATTCCAGAGGATATTGACAGCGCTTTCGGTCAAATATTCGTGGATGATCCCAATTACCGGCTTACCGTTTCCGGCACCCAAAAGCCTTTCCTCTCGGACCGCCTCAGTACCGACAGGCGGGTTTTATCCATTTACCGCCCGTTCGCCACTGCGCTTTTTCTTGAATCGGCCATTGTTGTTCCGTTGGTGGTGCGTGAACGCAGTATTGGTGAACTGATCCTGGGCAGCCTGAAAACCGATGCCTTCAACCCCTATGATCTTCAAGTCGCAGGGGCGGCTGCGCATCAACTGGCTGCCGCGGTGGAATCTGCCGACCTGCTGACACAAACCGACGACTCATTGCGCCATCGTGTGGATCAACTTTCTGCGATCTCGCGCATCAGCAGGGGATTAAGCGCCTCCCTTGACCTGAACCACCTGCTCCATGTCATTCACGATGAGGGGGTGCATATCACCCATGCGGATTGTTCATCTATCCTGCTGCTTGACCCGGAGCATGCCCTGGATGATCCCATGATCGAGTTCTCTGTTGGCTGCGAAGATAAGTATGAACTATCCTCCATTGAAAAGGATGTCTTGCAGAAAAAGGAAGTACGGGTTGTCGGGGACTTATTGCAGGGAAACGTACCGCTGCCGCATGACGGGGTGCGCTCGGCACTTGTTGTGCCGATCACGTATCAGGCGCTTGCCATCGGTTTGATCAACCTTCATTCCAGCCAGCCCGATTTCTTTACAGAAGATAAGCTGGAGTGGATGCAAACCCTGGCTGTGCAAGCCGGCATTGCGTTGAACAATGCCCAGCGTTACCAGACTGAGAAGAAACGCGCTGAATTAATGCGCCGCCGCGCAGATACACTCGTGCGCCTTGCAGATGTGAGTTATGACCTAGGCCATGACCAGCCGCTTGACCAGGCTTTGCAGATCATCGCGCGTGGTATTCGTGATTCCACACCCTTCCGCGTGGTATTGATCAGCATGGTCGAGGTCGAAACCGGTTATTTGCGGCGTATTACCGCGACGGGTATTCCGCAGGAAACGCTGAATGAATTGTTGTCCCGCAGGCAGCCGATCGCGGGTGTTAATAAACTGATGAAACCGGAGTTCAAGGTCAGCCGTTCCTACTTTATTCCCAGCGACCAGTCCCCGGTGATCCAGTCTGATGTGCATGTTGTCACTTTGGATCTGCCCGCCACTCCAACCCAGCAGCCCAATATGTGGAATGTAAACGACACATTGCTTGTTCCGCTGGAAAATTCAGAGGGACAGGTTGTGGGGTTGATCAGTCTTGATAATCCGTCAAACAATTTGCGCCCTGACCGGGTGACCATTGAAACCCTTGAAGTGTTCGCCGCCCAGGCCGCGTTGTTGATCAATAATACCCTGCGCCAGAGCGAGCTGCGCACCCATATTGGCGCGCTTTCATCCGGGCTGCAGCGCCAGCAAAAATTGATCGACAGCACGCAGAATAACCTGCCCATCCTGCTGCATAAGGACCTTGAACAGACCATATCGCTGTACAACCTGGACCAGCGTACCCAGCGGGTCCGCGCAGGGTTGGCGATCACCAAATCCGTCAGCCGCCAGCTGGATTCCTCTTCGGCTCTTTTTGCGCTTGGGCGCGAGACACTGACCCAGCTTGGGATGTCCATTGCGCTTGTAGCAGAAAACACGGCCGACGGTTCACGCCTGCTGCATGTGCTCGGCAGTTTGCCGCGTTCCACCAATGTGGAATCTTTGTTCGGCCAGCGAAACCCGCTGCGGACCTGTTTGCAAAGCGGAGAGCCGATCCTCATCGCCAATCTGGATGAAAATGAGGAATGGCATAACGCTTCCCTGTTGACCTCCCTGCGCGCCAAAAGCGTGATCTGCCTGCCGGTACAGGTGGAGAACAAAACCGTGGCAGCCATGCTCGCGGTCAGCCATGAGGCGATGCCCGAATTTTCAGATGAAGACCGCAAGGTGTATTTACAAATTTCCCAGCAGGCTTCTTTGATCCTGCAGAACATTTCCCTGCTCAGCCAGACGCGCCGCCGCCTCGATGAAGTCAACCTGCTGCTCGACTTCAGCCGCCAGCTTTCAGGCATGGACCCGGACGCGATTCTCAAGTCGTTGCTTGACAGTTCACGCCGCGTTCTCCAGCACGCCCATGCCGGCGCGGCGCTGGTTTGGGATCAGCAGGCCGGGGCGCTTGTCCCGCGGGCTGTATCGGGGTATGCGGATAACAAAGCCATGCTGCGGATCAAATACCTTCCCGGTGAGGCATTGCCCGGTTCGGTATTTTTGCACAAAACACCCCGGCGTGTCGATGAGGTCAATTTTGTCCGTGATTACAACCTGGGCGCTGAGAACCTTACGATCTATCGGCAGGCGACCGGCGGCCGTTTGCCTGTTTCCAGCCTGCTGGTTCCCATCATCGCCGGCGAACAGAGTTTGGGGCTGCTGGTGTTGGATAACTTCAACACAACAGGCGCCTTCCTTCTGGATGATGAAGCCCTCCTATTATCCCTGACGCAGCAGATCGCGCTCTCGCTCGATAATGTCCGTCTTGTTCAAACCACACAGGAACGCGCCGGGCAGCTACAGGCATTGAATATCGCCGCCGCCGCGCTCACTTCCAGCTTGCGCAGTGATCAATTGATCAATTCCCTGCTCGACCAGTTGGTTCCCATTCTTCCGTATGATACCGCCACGCTCTGGCTGCGCGAGAAAGACCGCCTTTTGGTCGCTTCCACGCGCGGGTTCGCAGATACCGACCACCGTCAGGGGCTGGCTGTAAATGTGCAGGACAGCGCGCTCTTCAAGGAGATGGCCCAAACCGGACAGCCCATTTTTGTGCATGATGTGCGTGAGGACCCGCGTTTCCCGCCGGTGGGAAACCCGTGCCTTTCCTGGCTCGGCATTCCTTTGATATCCAAAGGTGAATTGGTGGGTGTGCTGGCGGTCGAGAAAAAACAGCTGCATTATTACACGCGTGAACAGATACAGGTTGGGCTTACCTTTGCCAGTCAGTCTGCCGTTTCATTGGATAACGCGCGTTTGTATGAAGACAGCGTAAGTCATGCCACCGAATTGGACCAGCGCTCACAGCGCCTTGCCACGCTCAATCATTTCGCAACCGCGTTAACCGGTTTGTTGGATGCTGACCAGATCTTGAACTTGACCGCCAACGAACTCCAAAACGGGCTGGGTGCGCAGGTTGTCTCCGTTGTAACTTTTGAGCGGGGCCAGGCAACCTGGAAATTATCCGCGCCGCGTGCGCGTACCAAGCTTCCCCGGCTTCTGCCCGAGGCGCCCATTTTCAGCCGTCTTCGTGAATCACTGGGCGTTTTCAATACAGATGACGCCCGCAATGAACCGGATCTTGCCCCGCTGATGGAAATGCTGGGCGAAGACGCGGCCGCATTGCTCATCCTGCCCATCACCAGCGGACAAAACCTGACCGCCCTGGTCTTTACTCAAATGACCGGCGAAAACCGTTTTGGCTTGAATGAACTTGATATTGCCCGTACCATTACCAGCCAGGCAACCGTGGCGCTTGAAAATGCGCGCCTGTACCAATCTTCTGTTCGCACGGCAGAGCGGTTTGCCATTCTTAATGAAACCAGTTCCCACATCAGTGCCCTTGATCCCCAGGATGTATACGCGGCAGTGCATCAGGCGGCGGAACGTCTGATGCCGTTGGACTCATTTGTCATCACCCTGCTTGACCCGGAAAAAAATGAGATCGATGCCGTTTATCTGTCTGACCGCGGGAAGCGCTATCCGGGAGAACGCGTTCCGTTTGGCAAAGGCATGAGCAGCCGGGTCATTGAGAGCGGCAAGCCCATTCTCGCCCTGAATCTTGAAGAAGCCAATTTGTTGAATTCCGTACTGGCCGGTGAAGAGGATGAGGAAACCCAGTCGATTGTGGCAGTTCCCATGATCCTGGGTGGCAGGACCTTGGGTATGCTTTCCGCCCAGAGTTACCTGGCCGGCGTGTATACCGGGGAGGATGTGCAAATTCTGGGTACACTCGCCAACCAGGCCATCGTTGCTATCCAGAATGGGCGCCTGTTCGCTGAAACGCAGAACCTCGCGTCGAAGCTTGAGATCAGCGTTGTTGAGCGCACTGCGCAGCTACAGCGCGAACAACAAAATACTGAAACCCTGCTGGCCATTCTTACCGAGGTTTCCTCCAGCCTTGACCTCGACCGCGCCCTTAATCGTACATTAGCATTGCTAAACGAAGCCGTTGGCGCCGAACAGGGTACCATCATGCTGCTGCAGGCGGAGGACAATCTGCTGCACTACCGGGCAGGGTATGGATACCTTACAGATCGAAGCAACGCCGGTGCGCACTCCTCTACATTAAGGGTTGGAGAGGGGCTGGCGGGCTGGGTCGTGCAAAACCGCGAATCTGTCCTGGTCCATGATCTTTACCAGGACCTGCGCTGGGTCAGAAGCGACACCGGGCAGGATTACCGCAGCGCCATTGCCGTCCCCATGCAGGTCGGTGAGGAAGTGATCGGTGTCCTGATGATCTTCCAGCGCGAGGCAAATTCATTCGGCGAGGAAATGCTCAATCTCGTGCGGGCCATTGGCGGCCAGGTCGCGGTTGCGATCAACAACGCCCACCTGTATGAGCTGATCCGTGATCAGGCCGAACGCCTGGGTGTCATGCTGCGCAAGGAACAGGAAGACGCCAGCCGCTCGCAAGCCATCCTTGAGGCTGTGGCAGACGGTGTGCTTGTGACCGGCATGGATAACCGCATCACCTTTGTAAACTCATCCACCGAGCGCATTCTTTCCATTCAGGGCTCCAAACTGCTTGGAAGCCCGTTGGACGCCTTCGGCGGTTTGTTTGGAAAATCAGAAAACACCTGGATGGAAACCATCCGGCGCTGGTCGCAGCATCCGTCTTCGCATCAATCCGGTGACACGTATGCCGAACAATTGGAACTGGAAAACAAGCGCATCGCGCTGGTCCATCTGGCCCCGGTGATCCTGCAAAATGATTTCCTTGGTACGGTCTCCATCTTCCGGGACATTACCCGTGAAGTGGAAGTGGACCGCCTGAAATCTGAATTTGTGGCAACGGTCAGTCATGAACTTCGCACCCCCATGACGGCCATTAAAGGATATGTGGATATTTTGACCATGGGCGCGGCGGGCGCTTTGCAGGAAAATCAATTACACTTCCTTGAGATCGTCCGTAATAATATCGAACGTCTTAATATTCTCGTGAACGACCTGCTGGATATTTCCCGTATCGAAGCGGGAAGTGTCACGCTCAGCCCGCAGCCTGTCAACCTGCGTGAAGTGGCCGAGGATGTCATTGCCGAGGCCAGGCGCCGTTCGCTCCAGGAAGACAAACATATGGTGCTTTCACTGGACGCCCCGGCCAGGATGCCTTCCATCATGGGCGACGGGGAACGCATCAGGCAGGTCATGGGCAATCTCGTTGACAATGCGTTCAACTACACCACCGGTGATGGAACCATCCGGATCAGGATCCATCAGCAGAATGGTGAAGTGCAGGTCGATGTGCAGGATAGCGGTGTGGGCATTGTGCCTGAAGACCAGGCCCGCATCTTTGAACGGTTTTTCCGCGGCGACCACCCGCTTGTACTCGCCACACCCGGAACAGGCCTGGGGCTGCCCATCGTTCGACAACTGGTTGAAATGCATAACGGCCGCATCTGGATGACCAGCACTGGTGTGCCAGGCGAAGGAAGCACATTCTCCTTCACCCTGCCGATCAATAAATAAATGGAGACCGAATGGCAAGGATATTAATAGCAGAAGACGAACCCGATATTCGCGAACTGATCGCCTTCACCCTGCGTTTCGCGGGGCATGAAGTTACGGCCACGCCCAACGGCGAAGATGCGCTTCATCAGGCGGCCGAGATCATCCCTGACATCATCCTGATGGATGTGCGCATGCCCAAGATGACCGGGTACGAAGCCTGCCGCGCCATGAAAGCGGATGCTGCTTTAAAGGATATTCCTGTAGTCTTCCTTTCGGCAAAGGGACAGGATGCTGAAATTCAAACCGGGCTGGACGCGGGCGCGGAGGAATACCTGCTCAAACCCTTCGCGCCGGACCAGCTCGCGGAACGTGTAAAGGCCATTCTGGCAAAATTTGGAAAATAACCTTAAATAATGAGCGCAATTATTCTTGACGGGTCCATGGTGCATTACGAGGCGTTGGGACGGGGACGTCCCATTATCTTCCTGCACGGCTGGGTCGGTTCGTGGCGTTACTGGGTTAACGCCATGCAGATCGCATCCACATCCTTTCGTGCCTATGCACTTGACCTATTTGGGTTTGGCGATTCCATGCACGACCCGCTGCTCTATTCGCTCGACCGGCAGGTTGACCTGCTTAAACGCTTCTTGGAAGAAATGGGGATCGGCAAGGTCGCGCTGGTTGGTCATAACCTTGGCGCGGTGGTGGGATTTTCCTATCTGAAGCAGTGGCCCCAAAGCGTGGACCGTGTCATGGCGGTCAATTACCCCTTTGAACATGCCTCGATCAGCGCCCGTATGCGGACTGCCGACATGCCCGACCTGGTGGATTGGCTGGCGGGACGCAATCCCGAGGCGGCGACCTCCCTCTCGGACGCTTCCAAAGTAGACCCGCAGGCGCTTTCTGCTTCACTGGCGGGCATCCAGGCGAACGGGGATATGTTCGCCGATATCCGCGGCCTTGGCATTCCCTGTCTGTTCGTGTCCGGGCCCAATGACCCGGCCATCCCCATGCCGCCACAGGACAGGATCGACTCCTTCCCGGACCACATCCACCATATCAGCCTCGAAGGCACGGGGCACTTCCCCATGATCGATAACCCGAACCAGTTTAACCGCCTGTTGACCGACTTCCTGGCGCTTGACTCGGGCTTAAGCCCGCGTGCGCTGCAGTTGAAAGAGGAATGGAAACGCAGGATGCGCTAGATTATTGTGCTAGATTATTGTTGACGGGTTAAATTAGCGGTGATACAATGCAACCCGCTGTCAAGCCCCCATCGTCTAGTGGCCCAGGACGAAGCCCTCTCAAGGCTTAAACCGGGATTCGAATTCCCGTGGGGGCACAAGATACAGGCGCACTTTAGATTTGACTGTGCCGATCAAACAAGGAAGACCATTCAAGACCCCACGTTGACCACGCGGGGTCTTGAATATTAAGAGCACTAACGTTAAACGGAGAATATATATCGGTAAGCTAACTAACGTCATGGGGGAGGATTTCTTTCGGGAAATGGTGAAAAACTTCAAAATTGCGCTTTTTCTCCTGCACGGCTTTTCAAGACCACTTTGTGGGGTATCTCTTAATTCACGGGCATTAGCAACAAGTCGGTGTTGAAAAACCTCCCACTTCTACCCGAAAAACGGCTGAATTGAGGTTGTTCCATTCTGATTATCAAAATAATCGGCCCACATCAGACGATGTTCTTCCACTTTGGACTTTTTCCGATTTCCCTCTCCGTAATGGCACATCACGGAAAGTGCGGGAGAACCATCATAATAGTCACAGAGGGAAATCCCAAAGAGTCAAAATTCTTTTATCGCGTTTTTTGGAGTACAGCATAGGAATACCCATTATTAACAATATCAATTATTGAAGTCGTATCCAAACCACTAACATCAACTATTATGGATCCTGTATTAGTCGGGTTAGTTCTTACAAGATATTTAATCTTATATCCTGCTTTCATATATAACCGGCTGGTCATTCCGGCATTCAAATTTAATTTATTGCTTACAATCCATCCAGCAATTAAATCTGGATTTTTTGATAGTACGTACACTGGATCGAAGGTATTATGCCCCACTACGAATTTTGAGACATGTTGATGAGCTATATGTAGGTCATTCAGCCCAAACATATCAATGGTATTCAAACCAGAAAAGAAAGGCGCTTTGCCAGCCGCATCGATAGCC
>CAYLOW010000036.1:0-20173 GCA_964385315.1 uncultured Anaerolinea sp. | reverse complement strand
ATTGGCGGAAACGTGGCGCATGCCCTTCCCGCGGCAGATGGGACCATCGCCCTGACGGCCCTCAACGCACAGGCCGAAGTTGCCAGCCCCGCAGGCACACGCCGAATTCCATTTACTTCCCTTTTCCTCGGACCGGGCAAATCCTCGATCAATAAAAACGAAGAGATTATTGTCGGATTTTACCTCCCCAAAATAAAGAAGGGGCAGGCTTCATGTTTCAAGCGCATCATGCGTCCGCAGGGTGTTGCGCTTCCCATCTTGAACTGTTCCGTCTGGCTTGAACGCGAAAAAGACACTGTAAAAGACATTCACATTGCTGTCGGCCCCGGCGGGTCAACTCCCTTCCGTGCCACCGATGCAGAAGCAGCCCTGCGCGGACAGTCATTTACAGAAGAAGCATTTAACCGCGTACTTGAAGCCCTGCTCGGACAGGCAAAATTCCGTACCAGCGCCCGCCGTGCCAGCGCAGACTACCGCAAACATATTGTAGGCGGATTATTTAGGGATGTAATTGAAGCCGCGTGGAAACGCGCAGAATAGGATTAATGGTATGACAAACATAAATCTTTCAGTAAATGGCAAACAATATTCACTCGCTCCCGTTGCGGGCGAAACTTTATCCACCCTTCTTCGCCAAAGACTTAACCTCACCGGTACAAAAGTCGGGTGTGAAGAAGCTGAGTGCGGTGCTTGCACCGTTCTTGTGAATGGCGAACCGACCATGTCCTGTGTCTATCCCGCTGAGCGCGCGGATGGGAAATCCATTGTCACCATAGAGGGACTCGCCGAGCGCGTACATGAAGAGATGAAGCTCCACCCGTTACAGGAGGCTTTTGTTGAACATGGCGCGGTTCAATGCGGATTCTGCATCCCCGGCCAAATTATGACCGCCTATGCCCTGCTCAAGCGCAATCCGGATCCAAACAGCGACGATGTTCGATTCGCGTTGAAAGATACCCTCTGCCGCTGCGCGGGCTATCCTTCCATTGAGAATGCCATCCTTGCCGCGGCGCAGGCGTTACGGACGGGTGCACCTGTCCAAAAGCCCGGGCATATCCCTGATTCCATTCATTCGCACAAAACGGTCGGGCACAAACATCTTCGGCCTGAAGCAGTTGAAAAGGTGACAGGTCAGGCAGTTTACACAGATGACCTGACGTTTGACGGCATGTTGTTTGCAAAAGCCAAACGTGCCATGATCCCGCACGGTTTCCTGACGAAATTGGATGTTTCCAAAGCAAAAGCATTGAAGGGCGTGGTGGCGGTGTTAACTGCCGAGGATATCCCCGGCGAACACAACCACGGATTGGTTATTTATGACTGGCCGGTCATGGTCGGTATCGGAGAGCGTGTCCGTTATGTTGGGGATGCGCTTGCCATTGTCGCTGCTGAAACCCAGGAAATTGCCGAGCAGGCATCCGCATTGATCGAAGCGGAGTTTGACCTTCAGCCCGTCATCACGAATGCTGTTCAAGCGCGTCAGGAGGGTGTTCCCCAGATCCATGAGAAGGGGAATTTACTCAAGCACATCAAGGTCCGTAAGGGTGACATGGAGGCCGGCTTTGCCGGCGCAGATGTGATCCTTGAACATACCTTCCATACACCGGCCACCGATCACGCCTTTATCGAACCAGAATGCAGCATCGGCGTGCCGCTCAAGAACGGGCGAATGGAAATTTATGTCGGTTCACAGATCCCGTATCAGGATAAAACACAAGTCGCGCGCGCGTTGGGGTGGGATGAAGAGCGGGTTCGTGTTATCGGTCAACTAATGGGCGGCGGTTTTGGCGGCAAGGAAGACATTATGGGACAGATCCATGTTGCCCTGCTTGCCAACGTGACCCAGCGTCCTGTGAAATTGTTATTTGACCGCCATGAAAGTTTACTCGTCCACCCCAAGCGCCACGCCACTCAAATTCGTGTCAAGGTTGGCGCCAAAAAGGACGGGCGTATTGTCGCGATGGACACCGAACTGTATGGCGATACCGGCGCGTATGCTTCGCTCGGCGAAAAAGTGATGACCCGTGCCACCACACATTCGGCCGGCCCCTACGATATTGAACATGTCCGCGCCGACTGCTACGCCATGTACACCAACAACCCGCCCGCCGGTGCATTCCGCGGATTTGGCGTCACGCAATCTGCTTTTGCCGTCGAATCAATGATGGATATGCTCGCCGAAAATTTGAAGATGGATCGTGTGCAGCTGCGCCGCATGAATGCGCTGCATGTTGGAAGCATCACGAACACCGGCCAGGTCTTGCGTGATTCGGTGGGCTTAACGGAATGTATTGACAAGGTGGAAGCGGAAATGCGCCGGCTCGACGCGGATCCCTTCACCCCTAAAGCTGATCCTGCGAACCCGAACCTGGTGCGTGCCTGGGGATATGCCTCTGCCTATAAAAACACCGGCCTTGGCGGCGGCGCCCCTGATATTTCCGGCGCGGATGTGGAACTCTATGAAGACGGCACTTTCCAGGTGCGTAGTTCCGCGGCAGAGCTAGGCCAGGGACTGGTCACCGTCATGCGCCTGATCGTTTCTGAAGAAATGTCCATCGAACCCGGGAAAGTCAGGGTGCTTGTGATGGATACGGATTTGACCCCGAACGGCGGGCCGACAACCGCCTCCCGCCAGACCTTTGTGACGGGCAACGCGTCACGCCTCGCAGCAAAAACCCTGCGGGAGGAGATTTCCGCAAGCATGGCTGAGAAGTACGATGTGCGCCCCGAGCAGATCCGTTTTGAAGATGGTATTGTTCATGTCAATGGACATTCCCTGACCTACGCGGAAATCTATAAGGAAATGACGGGCATGGGACGGAAACCGTTGGTCCGTTACGAGTATGAGGCCCCCAAGACCATGCCCCTTGGTTCAGGCGGTGATATGCATTTTGCCTTCTCGTTTGCTACCCAGGCTGCTGAAGTGGAAGTGAACAAGGTGACCGGCGAAGTGCGCGTACTGAAGGTCATCTCCGCGAACGATGTAGGCATGGCGGTAAATCCGCTCGGCTTACAGGGGCAGGTGGAAGGCGGTGTGATGATGGGCCTTGGCAACTGCCTGACCGAAGAGTTTATCGTGGAGGATGGCAATGTGGTGACTGATCATCTTGCCCGCTACCGCGTCCCCGGCATTATGCTTACCCCGGAAATTACCTCGATCATCGTCGAGCATCCTGTGGAAGCAGGCCCCTATGGCGCGAAAGGCGTGGGCGAAGTTTCCAGCATCCCAACCACTCCCGCCATTACAAATGCGATCTACAACGCGGTGGGCGTCAGGATCTTTAAACTCCCGGTGGATCAGGAAATGATCTCAAAGGAATTATGGGAGCGGGAAGATAAAAAGTAGAAAGTGAAAAGTTAAAATGAAAAGGACTCCTGGAGCTAAACCCAGGAGTCCTTTTTTATTCTTATTGTGGAATTTTTTGTGATTGGAAAGGTCAGCGTTTAAAAGCCTTCATGTTCTGTTCTTGCGATAATTTCATCCTGCAATGTCCTGCTCAGATCACAGAAATAATCGCTGTACCCTGCCACACGCACAATTAACGAGCGATACTCTTCGGGGTTTGCCTGTGCGGCTTTAAGCGTTTCCGCATCCACAACGTTGAACTGGATGTGATGCCCGTCGAGTTTAAAGTAACCGCGCACCAGATTAACGAGTTTGTTGAGCCCTTCATCATTGGCGAGCACCTGGGGGGTGAACTTCTGGTTCAGGAGGGTTCCGCCGGTCCGGGCGTGATCCATTTTGGCGACGGAACGCGCAGCGGCGGTCGGGCCGTTGCGGTCAGCGCCCTGCACAGGCGAGACTCCCTCCGAGAGCGGAGTCCAGGCTTTGCGTCCGTCGGGTGTTGCCCCGGTTACCGAGCCGAAATAAATGTGACAGGTTGTTGGCAGCAGGTTGATGTGATATTCGCCTCCGCGCATATTCTTGCGCCCGTCCACCGCGTTAAAGTACGCCTCAAAGACGCGTACCATCAGGGTATCGGCATAATCGTTATCGTTACCGTACCGCGGGGTGCGATTCATCAGCATTTGACGTTCCCGTTCGAACCCGTCAAAATTGGCGGTCAGCATCGAAAGCAGGGAACCCATATCGAAGGCCTTTTCTTCGAAAACATGCTTTTTGATGACCGATAAAATATCGGTCATGGTTCCCACACCAACACCCTGAATGTACGTTGTGTTGTAGCGCGCTCCGCCTGCGTGATAATCCATGCCGCGCGCGATGCAGTCATCGGTCAACAGCGAGAGGAAGGGCGCCGGCATATATTTTGCGTATAGGTTTTCTATGACATTGTTTCCGCGTACTTTGATATCGACGAAGTGCAGAACCTGCCGCTCGAAAGCGGAAAATAGTTCATCGAATGAGGTGAACGCGCGTGGATCGCCTGTTTCCAACCCAAGTTTGACCCCTGTTCGGGGGTCGATCCCGTTGTTGAGGGTCAACTCCAGAACTTTTGGCAGATTGAAATAACCCGTCAAAATATAGGCTTCCTTGCCGAATGCGCCAACTTCCACGCAGCCGCTCGAACCCCCGCAGCGCGCGTCGGCGACATTTTTACCCATGCGTACCAATTCCTGTACGATCAGGTCGGCATTGAAAATGGATGGCTGCCCGAAACCGGTCCGGATGATTTTGGCTGCCCGGCGAACAAACTTATCGGGATTTTTCTTGCTGACCTGCACGGAAGATGAAGGTTGGAGCAGGCGCATATCTTCGATCACATCCAACAATAAATAGGAAACCTCGTTCACACCGTCCGAACCGTCGGGGCGCAAACCGCCAATATTGATCTGGGCGAAGTCGGTGTAGGTTCCGCTTTCGGCAGCAGTCACGCCCACCTTTGGCGGCGCGGGCTGGTTATTGAATTTGATCCAAAAGCAGTGCAGCAGCTCCTCGTAATATTCCCTATCGTGCGCATTCAGGTCGTAAAAAGGCAGCAGGTGCTGGTCGAGCTTCCCGGGGCAGAAGGCATCCCAGGTATTGAGCTCGGTGGTCACACCCAGATGGACGAACCAATAATACTGCAACGCTTCGTGGAGGTTTGATGGCGCATGGGCAGGGATATGGCTGCAGACCGAGGCGATTTTCTCCAGTTCGGTGCGTCTCTGCGGATCCGATTCTGCCAGAGCTTGTTCCGTTGCAAGGCGGGCAAATCTCTCTCCGTAGCGGATCAGCGCCCCGGCGGTGATATGCATGGCGCGCAGTTCCTCCTGTTTGTTGTAGGCCTCGGGGTCATGCAGAAAGTCGAGTGCGGAGAGGCGGCGATCTATATCAGCTTGAAAATCGAGCATGCCCTTATGGTAGATCTTGTCATCGAGAACGGTGTGACCGGGGGCGCGCTGCTCCATGAACTCGGTGAAAATCCCGGCTTCATAAGCGGCTTTCCACTCGCCGGTCATCTCATTCAGGATCAAATCGCGCATCGATTTATTCTGCCAATAGGGGATCACCGTTTTTTCATAAGCCTGGCGGGTGGCAGGTTCAACGTGAAATGAGGTTTTTTCACGGGTGTCCAGAATGTCGAGATCCTCGAGCGAATGACAGCAAAGCTCCGGAAAAGTTGGCGCGTTCTTGGGTGTGGGACCCTTTTCGCCAACGATCAACTCGCCGGGATAAATTTCAATATGTTTGTGTTCCATGAGATAGGCAAACGACTTTGCGCGTTTGACCGGCGTGGAAAGCAAGCCGGTTTCCTGCTGATAGAAGGCGGTCAGTAATTCGGCGCGTTCGCTGGAGACAGTCTCCTTCGCGTTCAGGCTTTTTTCACGCAGCATTTTGACACGATCAGTAATTGGCATGGGAATCTCCGAAAGGGTGATTGGTGAAAAAAATTATCTTAGGATAACGTTCTGCAGGCTGTTGCTTTTCAGCAATTCTGACGCGTGGAACATGGATTCCTCTGTGGGTGGTTTTGTTCCTGTGAATTTGTAATCCCGTGAGAGGGCTTCATACTTTCCCTGGGCGATGTCGTGGTAACCCATCAATTCCACGCCTTCAAGGTTTGGCAGGCTGGCAAGGAATTTTGCACTTTCGATGAGATTGATATCATCATCATTTATGCCCGGGATCAGGGGAATGCGTACCAGGACTTTATGCCCGAGTTCGGTGAGTTTTTGCAAATTCTCCAAGATGACCAGGTTGGGAACTCCAGTCACCTCGCGGTGGCGTTCATTGTTCATGTGCTTCAAATCATAAAGGAACAAATCCACTTTGCCGCGAATTTGCTCGAAGATATTCCAGTTCGCGAATCCGCTCGTGTCCACTGTCGTATGGATTTCCTCTTCGCGGCAGGCGCTTAGCAAAGCTGAGAGAAAACCCGGTTGTTGCAGGGGTTCCCCGCCTGAAAAGGTCACGCCTCCATTTGATTCCTCATAAAATGGAATTTCGCGCTTTACCTGTTCCATCACCTCGGAAACAGTGACTTCATGCCCTGAAAACTGCCGCGCACCTGAATAACAGACTGCGATGCAGGTTTGGCAGCGGGTGCACTTTTGCCTGTCGGTGGTAACGGCCTCGAAAACCTTATCATCCGGACCCGCCATAAAAAGATCCTGCACCAGACTGATCGCCCCCTCAGGACAAGCCTCCACACAGGCGCCGCAACTCAAGCAGCGTCCCTTACGATAAAGCAATTCCGGTGCACGGGAAATGCTCTCAGGGTTGTGGCACCATAAGCACGAAAGCGGGCATCCGCTAAAAAAGACAGTTGTCCGAATGCCGGGCCCATCGTTAATGGAATATTTCTTGATGTCGAAAATCATTCCACTTTGCATGGCGAAAATATACCCCCAGTAAGGGGAGCTGTCAATAACAAATATCCAAGTTGTATATTTGTTGTATACTGATGTAAAATAATCATTATGACAAAGACAAACCACTCCCAAAAACCCCGTGCCAGTGATCAGGTTGAAAATGAACTCCGCCGCCTGATCCTGACACTCAAACTGGAGCCCGGTCTCGCTGTAAGCGAATCCATGTTGATGCAGCGCTATGGTTGGGGGAGGACGCCCCTGCGGGAAGCTTTCCAGCGTCTGTCCGAGCAATCCCTGCTGCAGATGATACCCCAGCACGGGGCGGTCATTACACCGCTGGTTGTGTTTGACTTTATTGAGATGATGGATGCGATGAGCATGGTGATCGGTTCGGCGGCTTCCCTGGCCTGCCGCCGCCTGAGTGAAGAGCAGTACACCAGGCTGGATGAGATCGTGCTGCAGGCCGAAGCCGCCGCCGGGAAAAATGATCTGGCCAGCCTGGCTGACCTGGATTATGACTTCCACTGTATTTTGGCCGAAGCGACCGGAAATCGTTATTTATGTCATTATTTGCTGCACCTGCATCAGGTGGCGACGCGCTTTAACTACGCCGCCTGGCTGAGGGATGGCGGCGTGGGTGAGTCGATCGGGGAACACCGCCGCATTGTGGATACTTTTCGAGGACGCGATCCCGCCCAATCCAAGGCTGTCATGCTGGAGCATATCGAAGGTGCCCGTCAGAGAGTGTTGGGAACGATGAAGGTTGAAGAGTAAAATATAGGTACGGCAACCAAAAAGAGGTACTATGAATAAGCGGCTTGTTTTCTGGATCGGTATTCTGCTTTTGATCCTTGCTTGTACTGTCGGACAACCCACTCCTGCCCCGGCTACTGATCTGCTTGCCACACTTGCAGCGTCCACACCGCTATCAGGTAACCCCGCCGTCACCCAGCCTGCTCAAATTGGGACTCCATTTTCCCTTGCCACGCCTGTCCCGCCCATCGTGGGAGTCTCAACATCCGTGTCCACCGGCGAACCAACAGGGAAGATCGTTTATACGTGTCAAATATTCAAGGTGCAGGCGAGTAATCAGATCTGTATCATTAATGCTGACGGCACAGGCTTTCGCCGTCTGACAACAGACGATAATACTCAACATTACTACCCGTCCCTGGCTCCTGATGGAAAGAGCGTAGTGTACGCGGGTTTTCGTGAAGCCAATATCTACGAAATATATGAAATGAACCTCGTTACCGGGAATGTTGTCCGTTTGACGAAGAAGCTCGGCAACCTCAATGCCCCTGAGATCTCGCCCAATGGGAAATATATAATTTTCAAGCTTTGGTCAGCGAACATCGACAAAAATGTACTATGGGTGATGGATCGTGACGGACAAAATGCGGATAAGATCTCACGGGTTGAAGGCTGGGACCCGACCTGGTCACCGGATGGAAAATATGTATTATTCGCTTCCGACATGGATGGGGTTATTCAATTGTTTCGCATGGGCACCAACGGAAAGGATCTGCACAGGGTGAGTGACCTGCCTGCCATCCGCGGGCGCAGCGATTGGTCTCCTGATGGTCAATATATTGTCACATATTCCGGTGAGCCGTGGCATCATGAAGTGTATATCATGAATGTCGATGGGTCCAACGCCCATGTAATTTCTCCTTCAGGCGGAAACGCGCAGGGTGCATCCTTTTCGCCGGATGGTCAGTGGGTGGCCTTTACAGCCTATTATGACCATCCCGGTGATGATCATGGTTGTGAGATATACATCATGCGGGTGGACGGTACCGATTTGCGCCGGATCACAAACAATGACTATTGTGATTATCAACCCCGCTGGGGATCGTAAAATAAGCCCGGGAGTGACGGTGTTTTATCCCACCCGGATGTAGTAAAATTTACCGCGCTTTCATTATGGACCCGTGGTCTGGGGTCAATGGTCCATAAAATAAAATAAGTTATCGGAGAAAAATCCATGGGTTTCCTGTCCAATCTGTTTGGCACTCCTGTGCCTGAAATCAGCCCGGTTGAATTAAGTGAAAAACTAAAATTTGGAAAACATCCGCTTATCCTCGACGTTCGCCAGCCTGATGAGTTTCGTCAGGTACATATTTCGGGTGCCAAGCTTATTCCGCTTAATGACCTTTACAAACAAATGAAAGATCTTCCCAAAGGGCGTGAGATTGTTTGTGTCTGCGATTCGGGGACCCGCAGCCGGGTAGCTGCGAAGAGACTGGCAAAGGAAGGCTATACTGTCCTGGATATGAAAGGTGGTATGAAGGCATGGCGGCAGGCAAAACTGCCGGTGCAAAAAAGTTAAATATATAATACAACCCGCCGGGTAAATGAAACCGGCGGGTTGTATCTTTAACACAAGTACTTCAGCGTCCCTGGTCCCTATCCATCCATCCCCGCTTCCCGAATGTCTTTCAGATTCAATTGATATCCGATCCGTCCGTTATATTCATTGACTTCATAGGTGAATAGAATATCGACCCGCGGCGGCATTTTCTTTTGCATTTCACCAAACCCAAAGCCAATCGCATCGTGCGCAAAACCGCTCTCATCTTCAAGCAGTAGTTTTAGGTGTTTTGCATCCTTGCCGATGGCGCGCGCGTTTTTCACTTTGACATTACGCGCCACAAATACTGCGTTCCGATTTCCATACCCAGTCGGCTCAAGATATCTCAAGCATTTTTCGAATAATTCCGGGCGCATGCTGACCAGGGAAACATCCACATCGGCTGTGACCGTGGGTTTAAGGTTTGCCTTGGACAATTCTTCCTTCGCGATGGCCTTTAGCTTTATGACCAGCGCGGATAGATTTTCATTCTTTACCGTGAAGCCCGCCGCCGCTGCATGGCCGCCGTGCCGCACAAGCAGATCGGCGCATTGATCCAAAGCATCGGTGATGTGGAATTCCGGGATGGAGCGGCATGACCCGCGGGTTTCCTCCTCCCCTTTGGAGGCGACGATAGCAGGGCGGTAGTAGGTATCGGTGAGTCGTGAAGCGGCAAGGCCGATTACACCCGAGTTAAAGTCTTCACGCGCTGCAAAGAGGAGGAAGGCTTTGGGGTCATCGGCGAGGGCAATGGCCTCAGCCTGCGTTTGCATCTCACGGGTGATCGCCTGCCTCTCGCGGTTCTGGATATTAAGCAGCTGGGCAAGTTCACCTGCGCGGGATACATCCCTGGTGATGAGCAATTCGTAGGCCGCAAGCGCTTCTTTTAATCTTCCGGCGGCGTTTAACCGCGGCCCCAGTGAAAAGCCAATCTGTCCGGCGTTAACTTTGGCCAAATTTACATCAGCCACTGCGGCTAGCGAGAATAATCCCTGCCGCTGGGTTTGTTTCATCTGCCTCAACCCCTTGCGGACGAGGATGCGATTTTCTCCCGTCAGCGGAGCAAGATCGGCTACCGTGCCAAGTGCAACCAGATCGAGCAAAGAATCAAGGACGAAACCGCGGGAAGGTTCAACGCTTGATAATGCTTCCGCGATCTTGTATGCAATGCCCACCCCGGCCAGGTCTTTGTCGGGATAGAGGTCACCGGGTTGTTTGGGGTTTATGACGGCGTAGGCGGGCGGCAGGTCGCCTTCTGCGGGGTGGTGGTGGTCGCTGATGATGAGATCTAAATCGAGGGCGCGGGCATGTTGTGCCTCGTTTGGCGAACGAATGCCGCAGTCCACCGAAATGACCAGTTTTACACCGTCCGCCTTGAGCCTATCCATTGCCTCATTGTTAAGTCCATATCCCTCTTCAAAACGATTGGGAATGTATCCACGAACATTCGCATCGAAGAATGTCAGAGTTTCGACCAGCAGCGCGGTTGAGGTTACTCCATCGACGTCATAATCGCCATAAATGGCGATTGCTTCTTTGTTTTGAATGGCGGTTTGGATTCTGGCAACCGCTTCGCGCATGCCCGTCATTTGAAACGGATCGGAATCGAAATCGGGTTTGGCGTTCAGATACGCCCGCGCCCCGGCGTCCGTCGGGTGACCGCGGTTATAAAGGATCTGCCTAAGGATGGGGGGGAATTTGTTTAAAGCTAAATCAGCTTCGGGTGAGATGAGGGGGAGGATGTTCCAGGTTTTGATTTGAGGCATGTCAGGTGTCGTATAAAAGGTAATCGTCAGAGTATAAACGTACATGCGGACAGGTGGAAGGGTTTTGTGTTAGGCTGTTAGCGCAAAGTAGTAGAGTCCCCTTTGTGCAAAGTTAAAATGACCCCTTCGGAGGTCGAGAAAATGGAGTTATTGAATAAGTGCACGGAAGAAATCAGCTCTGCGGCAGGATGCTGTTGCTGCGCATCAACCGCGACAGTACCTATTCCGGGAATAAGGATTAAGGATGCATGGACAGCCCGCGCTGCGCGGGCTGTGGTTCCGCTGGAATAATACCCTAAAAGTGGCGGGCAATTTCAGAAGCGTATTGTTGGCCGACGGTATTTTTATTTTCCAGAAGCCAATCCTTCAAACTGGTTTTGCAGCGCGGCGGCTCCTGTGAGATCAACAGGTTTTCCATTAAGCCATCCACTTCTTCCGGGGTGAGGATCACATCCTTTACAAAAAAGCTGATGAATTGCGCGGCAAGCAGGGCGATGCGCGGCGGCAGCGGAATAAGTGCGCGCTGTTTGTTAATTGTCTTTCCTATCAGTTCCACCATTGCTTTGAAGGTAAATTCATCGGGTCCAACAGCATCCCAAATGAAGTTTGCTTTTTGGTCAATGGAATTTACCACCAATTCGGCGAGGTCATCCACATACACAGGCGAGAGTCTATAGGAGCCGTCACCGGGCAGCCCAAACAACGGCAGCTTTCTCAACAGCCATGCGATGTTATTAATCAGGATATCCTCTTTTCCGAACAGGACGGTGGGGCGCAGGATGGCATAACTCATGCCTGAATCAATCACGGCTTTTTCATTGGCTGCCTTGCCCCGGAAATAGGGCAGATGTGAAGCAGGCGCAGGGTTGGTGATGCTAATGTGAACAATGCGCTGCACGCCGGCTTTTGCCGCGGCAGCCACCAATATCCTTGTATTCTCCACGGCTTTAGGCTGGGTATTATTGCCCTTGTCGAAGCGTATCCAATAGGTGTTAACCAGTACATCCACGCCCCGCAGATTTTGAACCAACTCTTCTTCATTCCCGAAATTCAACGGGACAGCTTTTATTTTTTCGTGGAATGGATCGAAGCGATTGGGATGGTTGGTTAATGTCAGGACTTCGTCGCCGCGTTCCAGCAAGCGCCTGGCGATATATTTTCCCGAATAACTGAATGCACCTGTGACTGCGATTTTCATTTCGAACCTCCTTTTATTTAAGAACCGATAAAATACTTTTAATGTTATTGAAACCGAGGCTTTCCAGCTTGATCACTGCCTTGGTCAGGCTGTCCAACGCGTCGAAAAATTCCCGTAATGCCTTCACACGCTTATGGATGAATTGAATCTCTGCCTTATCGCCGGTGACTGCGCCCGCTTCGAGTTGCGCCAATGTGTCGCTCACGGCTTGGATGGCGCGGTCGAATTCGCTGTTCTGCCTTTCCTTCATGATCGAGCGGATGGATTTGTAGAAGTCGTTTTCGGCTTCGTAGTAATCCTTGCGATCGGCCATCTTGGATGAGCGGTGCACCAGCCCCATGCGCGCCAGCGTACGGACTTCAGTGCTGACCGCGCCTTTGGTCAAACCGGTCTGTGCGACGATCTCATCCAGCGCAAGCGGGCCGGGGGAGAGGTACAACACTGCGAAGATAGCCCCCATCCCCTTCGGAAAGCCCCAGAAGCGGCTGATTTGACTTAATCCTTCGGTGAATTCCTGTTTGAGCTGCATCAGTTTGACTGTCATTTTTACATCCTTTAGAACGTTTAGTAATTACTAAACGCAGTATACAATAATATTTTCAGCTTGTCAATGGGTGTTGAGGCGTCTATAAGGCCAAAGTTTAAATGCCCTCTTCGGAGGGCAGGAAAATGGAAAGGTTAAACATGAGCTCGAAAGAAATCGGCAAGTTGGAGGTGATCCGAAAAGTAAATGACAAACGCATGAAACATAAGAAGCAGGGGTGTCCTGCATCGGGGTGTGGCTAAACAAGCGCCTGGTGAGACAATACCAGAAATCCGGTGCAGCGGGATTGATTCCAAAGCATCATGGGCGGCTCTTAAAAAGAGAACGTACGCCCGTGCCTGATTATCCCTGGCGCAATTGCTCCACACCCGCTGGGCCTTATTTCTACTCGGGAGAATGGGGGATATCTTAACTTCGGGCCAACAGGGTGTTGTATAATTTAGCTATCGTATTGGAAAAGGAGAATAACATGAGAGAACTCGCTGTAGATGAAAAAACCGCGATGGTCATGGTATATACCAATAATATGCTGGCTCGCGGGGAAGTGATCGCAAAAGAAAATGCACGGGTGAGCATCTGGCTCCGCACGCAGGGAGTTCCGAATTATATTCACCTTATCAAACCACAGGCGATTTCCTTTTTTGGCGCCGCGCCAAAGTCATTCACCTTTTCCGAGATGTTCATTCCAACCGCACAGGTGGTGGCATTTCATCTCATCCCGCCAGCCCAGGACCCGCTGGATTATGACGCCAATGAAGCCAACCGGATGATGCAGACGCTGGATGTGCTGGTGGGTTCATTTGTGCTTAAAGGTCATATCCGCATTTCGACACATACTGACGTGGCGACAAGCCTTGATGTGATGCGCGCGTCCTGGATGTCGATTTATGATGCCGAAATTGTCAACCCGCACCTGCCTCAATTCGACATGCGTGTCCCAATGCTGCTGGTGAACCCGAGCCTGGTGAGTTTTGGTATCGCGCCATAAATTGAGAAAATTCCCCATGACAAAACAGGCCATAATGGTATAATGCACTCCGTCCGGGGTGTGGCTCAGCCCGGTAGAGCGCACGGTTCGGGTCCGTGAGGTCGAGCGTTCAAATCGCTCCACCCCGACACAGTTTTAGTTTTGCACCGCCTTACCCGAAGGCGGTGCTTTGTTTTTAAGGGTTGTAAGTGGGATTCTCGAGCCAACCGGGAGCCTTTCGCACTTTTCGCATATCAACAAATGTTGATGGGAATTCATCATCTGTCGATTGTCATATGCCGGTCAGAATAATAAAATGAATACATCATTAACTGCGAAAATGTAAAACCGATGAAAATCGGAGACCCAATCCAGGGGTAGCACGTTTCAATAGCAGTCATGATAGCAGGCCGCCTTGGGAACCCCGCAATCCTCCTGGTGAGAAATCCTTCGCCTGTTTTTTATAAATATGATCAACCATCATTCCCATTTGACCGAAGTAGGAGAAGCCAATGTCCATTTGCTACAATATACAACCCGACCTTGATCTGCTGCTATATAAGATTAAAGGGGAGTGTACGGCAGGTGAATATTTTGACTTAAATCACGTTGTGTACCAGGACCCGAAACGCCATCACGGCATGAAAGTGCTATTTGATCTGACAGATGCTGCCATCAACTTTGATGCGGAAAGTCTGAAGGTTGCCACTTCAATTGTCGTGGAAAACAAGGAAGGTCAATTTCCACCGGATCTTGTAGGTGTACTGACCAGGGAATCCAGCTTTTATTACCTGGCAGACACATTGATCCTTATGGCAGAGGATGTTAAGAGGCATCTTAAGGTCTTTCATAATATTAAAGATGCAATTCGCTGGTTCAGGTTGTCTGAGTGGGAAGATGAATCCTTACTGTTCTGGAAAACAAGCATGTAAGCCGTTGGTTTGTCGTCCGATCCAGAATAAGAATTTCCAGGGTATTTAATCACCCGGTAATATGAAAACGAAAATTAATTGAACCCCCAATACAGGGAGGGGCTGACATTGCCAGCCCCTCCCTGAAAATTCCACTCTACAGTCCTGATCGATGCCGCTTGGGCGGGGTTGCGTGTTTTGAATCCCGGTCTGCATCAAAAAACCGTTCACGCGTATTGATTTGCAGCGGCTGGCATCAATCAACCTTTTTGAATTCAATGCTCCAATGAATGCCCGTTCCAATGCTGTAGGCCCTGGCAAAGTTCCCCTGGTTGATCGCCACCGCCATACGGTCAAGAGAATTGACATAGATGATCTGCTCACTGACATAGACATCAGCGAAGGATTTTCCGTAAGCAAGCCGGTTGTTATATACCAGCGTTGAACCATTGCGAATGATCACTTCGATCCTGTCCCCATAATTAAATCCCTGTTCAAGAAAATCCTCGCGGGTCACATTTGTCCATAGGCTGCCAAAACGCACATCGAGAATGTCGATGCTTCCTTTGACGCTGTTTTCAGTTTTTGTGACCGTGCCAATTTCCAGCTCCTGGATGTCTTTGACATTTAAGAGGTTGCCCACATCCTTAAATTCGATCGTTCCTGCCGCCAGTTTTGCGCCGGTGTGTGAGTAAATATCCCGGCCATGAAAGGTAAAGGAATGTTCCGTGTTCTGCCTGCGGTGCCTGGTTTCATCGATTTCACGGATTTCCGTAATGCCAACATAACGTTTGAGATGGGTCAGCGTCCCGTTATCTGGTGTCACAATGTAATGCCCGTTTTTGGTCAAAGCGACGACACTTTTTCGGCTCGAACCCACCCCGGGGTCCACCACCGAAACGAACACCGTTCCTTTTGGCCAGTATTCAACAGTCTGGAAAAGACGGTAGGACGCCTCCCAGATGTGATACGGGGTGATATCGTGGGTGAGGTTGTAGATCTTGAGATCTTTATCCACTTCATGCGCGACCCCGCACATTGCCGCCACAGCGCCGTCGACCAGTCCAAAATCACTTTGTAAAACCAGAATATTTTTATTCATTCGATCCTTTCTCCAGAATTGTCCATTTGTTTGTTGCCTGAAATCCCAGGCGTTGAAATAGTCCGTCCGCTTTCGGGTTGTCATAAAAGAGACATGCTGACTTGCCGCGCTGGAGCAGATTTTTGCACACTGCCGAAATAACCTTCCCCGCCAGTCCCTGATTTCGGTGTTCAGGCAGGGTCAATATGCCGCCGATCATCCCGCTGATGTTGGTTTCTGCCGCTGAATTCGCATGGCTGATCATTTTGCCGCCCTGCCTGATGAAAAGGTGGACGCCTTCCCCGGATCTGATCCGGTTGGCGATCTGTCTGTAGCGGGTATCCACTTCAGGTGCATACAGCCCGTCGAACTCCCTGATCTGCCCGTAAATTTCGGCAATTTCCATTGCGTCCGCTTCTTCAGCGACCTTGGTTTCACCCAGTTCTTCCGCCAGCTTCGACGGATCTGTCAGCTCGCAAAAGATCATTTCCCGTTTTGAAAAAAGGTTAGCCACCAACAGGTGAAGCCTGTCCATTACGGTTCCCTTCCCGCTGATGATCCTGACGTTGAGGGTATCAAGAAGCGACTTCACTTCCTGAAAATCCATATCCAGGTCTTTGCTGTAAACAAGCAGGTTGTCGTGATAGCGCAAAATGACACCGGTGATCCGATCTTCCGAAGTTTGGAACCAGACTTCCTGAAAATCATGGTCGAAACCAAAGTTTTCAATATCTCCCAGGATGAACAGGTTGATATTGGGCTCGGCCAGGCAATATTCAATAATCGGGAAGCGGTCCTTCCCGTCTGCTTTTGTAAGTATGACTTCCTCCTATTTTTCGAATTTGACTTCCCAGCCGGGACCAAAATTAAGCTTATAGAGTTCGCTGAAACTGTCCTGGCTGACCGCGACAGAGACCAGCATTAATTCATTGTTGTAGATGATGACTTCCCCTTTTTTTGCATAGCCAAATGATTTGTGGAAGAGAACTCTTTCCGAAAAGACAACATTCCCTTCATGCAGAACGGTCAATTTGAGAAAATCTCCGTAGGCAAAGCCCGCCTGATCAAACAACGAGAGGGGAATGTTTGTCCACAGGTTCCCGAAATTCGGGTCGCCGATATCGAAGATGCCCTTGACAACGCCGTTATCCAGGGAGGGTTCATGGATGGGCAGGACGATAATATCGTTCACAGGGTATTCCGGACCAACCTGTTCATAGGTGATCAAACCGCTTGCAAGTTTTGCGGCGCAATACCCAAAAAGGTCCCTGCCATGAAAGACGTTTGTTCCTTCGGTGTTTTTTCCTCTTAACCGATTAACTTTTTCATCAATTTCACGGACTTCGGTAATTTCCATCCAATGCTTGACGTGCGTTAACGCGCCGTTGTCGGGTGTGACAATATAATAACCGTCTGAGGTTTTTGCAACGCATGCCTTGCGTGGTGTGCCAACCCCCGGATCCACCACCGAGATGAAGACCGTTCCCTCGGGCCAAAAGCGCATATATTGATACAAACGGTAGGATGCGCTCCATATATCGTACTGCGGTATCTCATGAGTGGCGTCAAAGATCTCCAGCTCCCGGTCCACGGTCTTGACCACGCCGTACATGGCACAGACAGCGCTTTCCTTGTAGGTGAAATCAGTTTGGAAGACTAATATGGATTTCAAGTTATTCTTCTCCTATATGAATGGATTGTAGAACCGGCTGTGGTTGATGAACACCGATACGCCAATGGTGCCAAAGAAGATCAGCGCAGAAATTGCGATGGCGGCGTAATCTCCACCGGTTAATTTTTTGGATGTATACCAGGTCCGGCGTTTATTCTTGGCAAAGCCGCGCAGGTCCATCGCGTTGCTGATCAGTTCAATACTTTCGAGGGAGGAAAAGATCAGGGGGATGACGATCAGCAGCGAATTTTTGAACCGGTCAACGAATTTTGCCTTGTGTGAAAGCTCCAATCCGCGCGCCTGCTGCGCCTGGCTGATGTCGTGATAATCCCTTTGCACATCGGGAAAGTAGCGCAGCGTTAACGCAACGGCGAACGCGGCTTTATAGTTGACTCCGATCCCGTTCAGGGAGGATGCGAATTCACTGGGGTTGGTTGTCAGCAGGAAGATGATCCCAAACGGGACCACTGAAGCGTATTTGAAGAATTTGGTCACCTGGTAGAAGATCTGCTCCCAGGTTAACTTGTAGCCGCCAAAAATTCCAACGATGTCATGCCGTGTGCCATAAATGCGCACGCCCTGTTCGAGGGAGAAAAAGAAGGATATGACGGCGTTCGTGATCAGGAAGATCAGAACATAGATGACCATCAGCCGGATCTGGGAGAATTTGATCCGGGAAAATCCCAGGATGGCTATCGAAAAGATCATGATCGCCAGGATCACCCTTATGTCATAAGAGAACATGGCGGCAAAAGTCAGGAATAAGAAGCAGATCAGTTTCGTCAACCCCGAGAGCCTGTGGATGGGGGTATCAACAGAGTTGTACGAGAAAAGTTTCATCTTTGTGTTCATCGATTTTTTATCCGCCTTTCATAGTCAATAAAACCCTGCACAAAATGAGTGCCGTTTTCAATGCCCGCCATCTGTGCCAGGTTGAAGAGGGAAGTCTCTTTTAAGTTCGCTTCTTCGATGACGCGTGAGTCGGTCAGGACCACGGATGCAAAGGTATCCGCGATTTTTCTTCCGCCTGCCAGGACAATTGCCCGCGGGGTATATTCCAGCATAAGGTGCATGTCATGCGTGATCATAATGACCGTCACACCAAGCTTGTTGATCTCCACCAGGAACTCCATGATCTCGCTATAATGCCTGAAATCCTGCCCGGCGGTGGGCTCATCAAGGATGAGGATTTTCGGGTCGAGCACCAAAATGGAAGCGATGGTGACCCGCTTTTTCTGTCCATAACTCAATGCGGAGATCGGCCAGCTCTTGAAGGGCGCCAGCCCGCAAATCTTGAGAACTTTCTCCACCCTTTCAGCGATCTGATCTTCCGGGGTGTTCCGCAGGCGCAGCCCCAATGCCACTTCGTCGTAGATCATGGGTTTTGAGATCATCTGATTGGGGTTCTGCATGACCAGCCCAATGATCTCGGCCCGCTCCTTGATGGTTTTGTCCTTGATATCTTCGCCTTTGTAGCGGATGACGCCGCGGTCTTCCTTCTCGAATCCGCACAACAATTTGGACAGGGTGGACTTACCCGCGCCATTTTTGCCGACAATCGAAACCATCTCCCCTTCGCGGATATCGAAATTAATATCATCCAGAATGTGGCGCACGCCATCGTAGGAGAAGAAAATATTTTCCATCTTCAAAATGGATGCGTTGGTGTTCACCCGGTCATCCGCCTTGATCGCGTCATGCCAGATGTTTAATTTCTCCCTGGAAAATTCTGTTTTCAAAGTGGTGATGTGACCGGGCAGCATATCGCTGGTGACTTTGACCCCCGCGTATTTTAAAGCGGTTACATACAATGGCTCACGGATCCCGTTTTCCGTCAGGATGGTTGAAGAGACCAGCTCGTGGGCGTTCATATCCGCAATGATCCTGCCTTCGTTGACAACAATGACCCTGTCAATGCTCCGATGCAGGACATCTTCCAGGCGGTGTTCTATGATGATGATCGTCTTTTGGGATTTTTCATGGATGCCATCGATGATCTCGATGGCGGTTTTGCCGGTGGCCGGGTCCAGGTTGGCGAGGGGTTCATCAAAGAGCAGAATATCCACATCATCGATCATGACGCCGGCGAGGGAGGTGCGCTGTTTTTGTCCGCCGGACAGCTCGAAGGGAGAGGAGGCGAGCAGATTTTCCATATCCACCATCTCGGCAACTTTTTTGACCCGCTCGTGCATTTCAGTATGCGGAACATTGTCGTTTTCCAGCGCAAAAGCAATATCCTCGCCTGCGGTTAACCCCACGAACTGACCGTCGGCATCCTGTAGTACCGTGCCGATCCTTTTCGATAGCGTAAAGATATCCTGTTCTTTTGTCTCAAACCCGGCGATCTTCAGGCTGCCTTTGATCTCACCTTTATATGAAAATGGGATCAACCCGTTCAGACAATGCCCGAGCGTGCTTTTACCGCTGCCGCTGGGGCCGACGATCAAAATTTTTTCGCCTCTATATATCTTAATGTTTATGTCGTGCAGGGTGGGTTCAGCCTGGCTGTAGTATTGGAAAGAAAAATCCTGAAATTCAATGATCACCTCTTTGTTCATAATGCACCGAATCCATTCGAGTGCTTCTCCATGGTTGGGGAGTTTTTTTCAATTGTATACAGGAGGACTGTGCTGTTTCCGTTGCGGGATGAATGGTTTGTCAAATTTCACTTCCATTTCTTTTGCGGTACTTCAAGTATTTTCTTTAAAGCCCAGGCTGCCTTGTGAACAGCCTGGGCTTTCTTAAAAATTAATTTGTGGGCACTATGGGTTTAACTTTTGTTCAGGCTGCCCTTCTTGGTGCGGGTGGCAGCATAGGCAACCAGCAGCAGGGTTCCAATGACGCCAGCGCTCACCGAGTTCATAATGGCGGCGGTGATGCCCTGTGTGAAGACCAGGTTGGCCGGCTCCTGATAGATGAGGATATCCA
>CAYLOW010000035.1:0-20210 GCA_964385315.1 uncultured Anaerolinea sp. | reverse complement strand
GTCCATAAGGGTCTCTCACCCTCTAGCCAATGCCCATGCTGGGCGCACAAAAAAGCGGGCGAGTTTCCTCGCCCGCCAACTTACTAAAATTTGCTAACATTCAGAAAAACCACAAGCATAGCACTTGCGGCAACCTTCCTCATTAACCACTGCCGCCTCTCCACATTCAGGGCATAGATCACCGATCTTGATGCTGTGGGCATGTGATTCATGTCCATTGCCATTGGATTTCACTTCTTCAAGGATAACTCCATTCTTCTCATTCAGGTATTGATCAAGAACCTGTCCAATTCCATCAGGCAGGGAACGCACACGGTTGGGGCCGAAACCCAGTGAACGTCCACCACCAATGCCAATGAGTTGGATTATGATTTCGCGCATTCTATCCAGAGGCACAACGGGTGAAGCCATACGTAAAATGTAGGAAATCAAACGCCCAATAGCCTCAGAAACCGCAGCTATCTCCGAACCGGCTTTGGCAGTATTAATGAAAACTTCAAAAGGCTGAGTCCCGCCGTTTTCGTTGATGGTGATGAAGGCTTTGCCAACAGGTGTTTCGATATTATATGTTTTGCCGGGCAACGCCTTGGGGCGCGACTTCTTTGTACCATGCCAGAGAACAGGCGCAGTTTCCGCGGGGGCGGAGCGCCGTTCATCTCCTTTATAGATCGGCGATTTCTTCTCAGCAGTGGCTTTGGTCTCCAAAACCACCTTGTCGCGTGAACCTGTCACGTATACGGTAATCCCCTTACAGCCAAGTTCCCAAGCCATCATATACGCCTTCGCAACATCATCTTCAGTGGCGTTCTCATGAAAGTTAACGGTCTTTGAAAGTGAGTTATCCACAAAGGCTTGCAGGGCACTTTGCATCCGCACATGTTCTTCAGCGGTAATATCACCAGAGACCACGAAGGTATCTCTTACCGCCTGCGGAATTTCGATAATGTTCTGACAGGTACCGGCGTTCATCACCTGCTCCACGATCTCCTGCCGCTTCTCTTCACCAAGACCCAATCGCTTCAAAGCCTCGTCAAAACGTGGGCTGGCATATGTGAGTTTCAAATCCTTGCCGTTGTCATTCACATGGCGAATATATGCCAATGCGAAGACGGGTTCACAACCATAGCCTTCACAACCTGCAACGGTTGCAATGGTACCTGTGGGGGCGACAGTGGTCTGCGCCGCATTGCGAATGCCATGCTCCCTGATCCCGTTCACCACTGAGTCCCATTCGACCTGGGGTCTGTGCCAGTCATTCTGATACTGGATCAGCGACCGGGGAGGAGACCAGTGCATGTCGTCCATATCATAGATGGAACCTTCGATGGAGGGGAAAGGTCCGCGCTCAATTGCGAGTTCCACGCTTGTTTTCATCGCATGGTAACGAACAAATTCCATGATCTGCGCACCGAACTCCTGTCCTTCCTTTGAGCCATAACGCACGCCCACATGGTACATCAAGTCCGCCAGGCCCATGATGCCCAGCCCAATGCGACGCGCACGATGAGCAGCATCCTTGAGTTGCGGCACGGCAGGCACATACCCATTCGCCTCCACCACATCATCGAGGAAGCGCGTGGAAGTCACAACGCTTTGGCGCAACGTTTCCCAATCCACCGTATTGTTTTCTCCGCAATGCTCATTGAGGTTAACCGATCCAAGACAACAGTTTTCATACGGGCCTAACCACTGCTCACCGCACGGATTTGTCGATTCCAAGGGATACAAATGTGGAACAGGATTATCTCGATTCGCCGCATCCAAAAACAGAACGCCAGGCTCACCATTATGATGCGCCTGTTTGACAATCTTGTTATACAAGGTACGCGCATGGACTTTTTTATAAGTTCGAATGGTGATCCCCGAGGCTTCAGCTTGTTCCAGTGTGCCATCGAAATTTCGTTCCTTAACTTCAGACAGATCAGGGAAGCGAAGTTCCCAATCCTCATCATTTTTCACCGCGCGCATGAACGCATCGGTAATACCGACAGAAATGTTGAAGTTCGTGATCTGATTTTCGTTCGTCTTGCATTCAATGAACTCTTCCACATCGGGATGATCAATGCGCAAAACGCCCATATTCGCCCCGCGCCTTGAGCCGCCTTGCGCCACTTCGCCAAAAGCATGGTCGTATACCCTCAGGAATCCAACGGGTCCAGTTGCCCGTCCCGCTGAAGTCTTGACCATCGAATCCTTGGGGCGCAGGCGTGAAAATGAAAATCCATTCCCGCCGCCCGTTTGCTGGATAAGCGCTGCATCGCGCAGGGTTTGGAAAATGCCCGAGCTTTTACGTCCCATGTCATCAGTGATGGGAAGGACGAAACACGCAGCAAGCTGTCCAAGCGGAGTTCCCGCACCGGTAAAGGTTGGAGAGTTTGGGAAGAATTTTTTGCTCGACAGCAGGTGATAATATTCAACAGTACGCTGGGCTACATCTGCGCCCCATTCTTCCTCGACCTTTGCCACATGATATGCCACGCGCCAGAACATTTCCTCTACATTTTCAGCGGGCCTTCCATCATCACCCCGACGAACGTAACGCTTCACCAATACCTGGCGGGCGTTATCGGTAAGGGTCGCTTTGGGCAATCCCTTTGACTTGGGAGGGGTGGGTAACAAGCCGTTTTTCACTTTGTAGTCAGCAGGTTTTACATCCATCATTCACTCTCCTATAAAAATTATCATATTAACGCAGTGGCGACCTTTCATCCGTTACCCTCTTGCTGGTTTATCAAGGCAGGGTCGCTCCTACAGCAGATTGGAGACAAAACGGCAGTGACACTCCTCCCTTTGGGAGTATCACTGCCGAACATTCACTAATCGTCGAGCAACTGGTCTATCTCAGTACGAATGGACTGTAAATCGTCCAGTCCCAAATACACAATGGCATAACGGATATAGGCAATTTGATCCACTTCTTTCAGGGTTTTCATGACCAAATCTCCCACGATGCGCGAGGACACTTCAGCCTTGCCAACCTTCTGTAACTGGGCCTCCACTTGTCCGATCATTCGCTCGATATCCGCCGCAGAGACGGGGCGTTTGGCGCAAGAAATGCGGATGCCGCGCGCCATTTTCTCGCGGTCAAATTCCTCACGCGTCCCATCCTGCTTAATAATCAGCGGAACCGCCAAAATCGGACGTTCGTAACTACTAAACCGCTGCCGGCATTTCAGACATTCGCGGCGGCGCCGAATTCCGCCATGACTGTCGTGAGATGTATCCAGCACCTTCGAATCATGGTGTTTACAATAAGGACAACGCATTAAATGACTCCGAAATTAGAACAAATGTTAGAGCCATATATGGGCGTTTGAGCACTGCATCCCCGTATATATGGTTAAAGTGTTCGGCATTTTAGCATCATCCTGATGGGTTGACAAGAGGGAATTTGGATTATTCATTCTTAAAATATCCCCCCAATTGGTTTTTTAAGTTAATCCGCACCGAACGTAATCAAAAGTGGTAAACCTCTTCTTTATGATGATTATAAGTTTTTCAAAAACTTCATCACATGCGGATTAAGTTGACCGGGATGGCATTGATGCGGCACATGCCCGCAGTTCGGAAATTTGTATGATGCCACAACATTCGGAAGTTTTTCCTCTATCTTTGGAAATGATTCGGGATCCAGGCTTTGGTCGCGCCCGCCCCAAAGCAGCAAGGTCGGCTGGTGGACGCGGGATATGTCTGAAGCCAGATTGGGAAGCGTGCTCGGGATATTATAGATACCCGAAGCAGCACGAGTGTAATCCAATGCTGTCTGGTAACGGATGTGCTCAGGTAGAATGTGCGTCTCGCGTTGTCCGATATAAAACTTGACACTGGTCATATCCACAAAAAAACGAAACAGATTGTATGGTGTTCGTTCGATCAATGCGGTGTTAATTAATTTGCGTCGAAAGGCGATCTGTAATATATATGGAAGCTGCTGAATACTATAAAACGGATTGATGAGCACCAACCCACATACGCGCTCAGGGTATCGAAGCGCATACAGCAAAGACAATCCTCCACCCAACGAATGACCAACCAGGATCAGCGGGATGGGATGATTAAGCGAGTCGGTAAGAGCCAGAGAGTCGATCCAGGCAGAGAAATGATCAAAGACTTCATCAAAAGTGTATTCATCTTGGTCAGCTGGTTTATAGCTCTCCCCGTGCCCGAAGAGATCCAATGCATACCCCGCATAACCAGCATCAGCCAATTCAGGTAAAAGATCATCCCAGTCATGCAGTGAGGCGGCAAGCCCATGAGCGAGTACAACAGGCACACCTACACCAAGGTGTACATAATTCACATGCTTTGTGTCAGTATTTTCAATACCACTATTTTTTAATTTTACTTGATTCATTATGGATATTTTCCCTTACCAATTCATCTTCGCCAAAAATACCCAGGCGCGATAACCTTGAAAATTCCCATTTGCAGATGAAATAAATTTCCTGGATTACAAATTGAAATTCCGTCAGTTCTGCTGGGAATGAAGATTTTACCCCTTCATTTTCCCCTACTCGCCTGCAATATGTTTCCCATAACGCTTTGCCAATTCGCGGCGCAAAACCTTACCGATAAAAGTCCTTGGGAAATCTTCCATGAAGATTACAAAGCGCGGAATCAAGTGCGGGGGCAAACGCCGCCTGCAATATGCGATCACAGCCTCGGCAGTAGGACGTTCGCGCCCTGCGATCACGAAAGCAAGCGGATGCCCCGCAACGGCCACGACAACCACTTCCTTGATTTGGGGGATTTCATAGATCACTTCTTCAATATCCCGCGGGAAGGCAGGCTTGCCGGGTTTGTCTGGATACCACATATCAGCTTTGCGGGCGATGATACGGAAATATCCGTCTTCATCCATTTGGGCAACGTCCCCTGTCAACAACCAGCCGTCATCCATCAGGACAGCCCGTGTGGCATCTTCATCCTTCCAGTACCCCAACATCACTTGTGGACCGCGAATTGCCAGTTCCCCGATCTGGCCAATTTCCACTTCCTTGCGTCCATGCGCCAAGTCAACAACCGCGGCTTGCGTGGATGGCAACGGAATACCAATCGTGCCGACCTTGCGATTCCCATTTAAAGGATTCGCATGAGTCACAGGAGAGGCCTCTGTCAGCCCATACCCTTCGACAAGTTTGCCTTTGGTCAGTTTCTCGAAAGACTCCTGCACTTCAACATGCAAAGGCGCAGAACCGCTGATACAGGCTTTAATGGATTTGATTCCGTACTTTCTCACACCGCGAAAATTGCTGATCGCATTATACATACTCGGCACACCCGTGAAGATGGTCGGTTTGTATTTTTTAATCGTTCTGAGAATATCCTTGGTCTGGAACTGCGGTTTTAGTATCAGTGACGCACCAAGCGAGACAGGCACATTCAGGGATGTTGTCAATCCGTAACTATGTGAGAAGGGAATCGCGCAAAGGAATCGCTCCATCCCTTCCTCTGCTTTCGGAAGCCAATGACGGGTCTGCAAGGCATTTGCGACCAGGTTGCGGTGTGATAGCATCACACCTTTCGCCTCGCCAGTTGTCCCCCCTGTAAACTGAATCACCGCAAGATCTTCAGGGGTAACTTCAACTGTCGGTGATTGAGTACTCTGCCCTGATATCCAGCGGCGAAAGTGCATTGAACCAGCCACATCCAATCCACGATTGCGCCAACGGGAGATCAAACGTTTGGGGGGTGAAAGATAATCGCCCGGGTCGGTCAAGACCAGCAGGGGCAAGCCGCTATTTTTTTGGACATGTCCCGCCATGTTAGCCCATAAATTCAATGTAATGAGCGCACGCGCCTCCACAAGCTTTACCTGGCGGGTCAGCTCTTCGGCATCCGTCATGGGCGGCGTGAAGACTGCCACAGCGCCTGCCTTAATAACACCATAAAACGCGATCACCGACTGGGGGATGTTCGGCAAATACAAAACCACGCGTGTCCCTTTGCCAATCCCCAACGCAGTCAAGGCATTGGCAAAACGATTGGCTTCATGATTCAATTTTCGATAAGAAATTTGCATACCTTCAAAATAAACAGCTGAACGGTTGGGGAATCTCCGCACAGCCGAACGCAATAAATGATGTAAGGGGATGCGCGGAATTCCGATCGTGTACGGCACACCTTCTTCATAATGTTTCAACCATGGACGAACAATCGATAATTCATCCCGTTCGGTTTTTGATGGAACAAATGAATCTTCACGCCAAGATTTTTTAGCTTCGCCATCTAGGAAGCGTGTGATCGCCCGGTTAACCGCGTCACGACGCTCGAGCATGACCATGTGTCCAGAGACTCCTATATCCTCCTCATCTGCCCCGACAATGGAACCTGCCACCTTCTCAAAGAGCGGCCGCTCAAAAACCGCATCTCGATGGCCACGAATAACAAGTGTCGGCATATTCAATTTTGCAAATCTGTCCCAGCCAACCCAATGCGACAGGTTTTCGAGATAAAAAGATTTCAATGCATGAGGCGGACCTGAAAGCCATTTCCGTGTGAATGGTTCTATCAACCGCAATAACCAGGTAGGAAGGTTGAGGCCCAGCTTAAAAAGCGGATTAAGTTTGAACTCACCGGCGGTGGCGATCAAGATCAGACGCTCAACGCGCTCAGGGTGTCTGATCGCAAAGTCAGTTGCGATGGCTCCGCCAAATGAATGGCCCACCAAAACTATTGGCGTCGATACTTTCAGCAAGTCGAGGGCGGTTTCCAGGTCAAGTTGGATACGGGGCATATCGTAGCCGGAAGATGGCTTATCTGAGAGACCATGTCCCCGCATATCCAGTGCAATCACACGATTCTTCAAGGCAAATTTATTAAGCTGATACTCCCACTGCAAGGCCTGCCCGCCAAAGCCGTGAATAAAAACAAAAGTCCGCTCGGGATGTTCGGGGGAATTATCAATTGCCGACAGGCGCACAAGCGGATCAAATGAGACTCGTATTTCGTGGCGGTAAAGATCGAGGTCTATGTCCATTTAAGAATAATACAAGAGTTGACCCAAATTGTCAATTTTATAAGTTGACTGAAAATATCCGCTTTGACAAATCACCCCTGCCCTGCTATACTTTACTTAATTGAGTTGACTTTCACTGTCGCAATGTCGGCAGTTTGTTTTGAGAACAATCGCAATGTGGCACGGATACACCCCTCGCGAACAAGTCGGCAGGGGTCTTTTTTTATATTGAGTTGGGCAATCAAAACCTTCGCATTTCAAAATCGACCTTACCCGCCTCTGGCGGTTGAAATTATTATTTAAATTAAAGCAAAAAGGAAAATAGAAAAAACATGAGTAAGAAAAACAAGTTAAGAATTATCCCGTTGGGTGGATTGGGCGAAGTGGGAAAGAACATGATGGCGTACGAATACGGCAACGACATCATTGTTGTAGATGCGGGAATAATGTTCCCCGATAACGACATGCTGGGGGTGGACTATATCATCCCAGATTTTGAGTACCTCACAAAAAAAGCAGGGAATGTGCGCGGGTTGATCATCACCCACGGGCATGAAGACCACATCGGTGCGATCCAGCACTTTATCGAGCAAATCAATGTGCCAATTTACGCCACTCCCCTCACCCGCGGATTGATCGAGGGCAAACTTAACAGAAATAATGCCCAGCACAAAGCCCATTTCAAAACCATTCAGGCGGGTGAAGCTTCCAACATCGGGCAGTTCAAAGTGGAATATTTCCACGTGAGTCATTCCATCCCGGATGCGGTGTCCCTTGCGATTACCACTCCCGCGGGATTGGTAATTCACATGAGTGATTTTAAATTTGACCAAACCCCGGTGGATGGCTGGCCTACAGACTTTGGCAAATTGGCAGAATACGCCGCCCGCGGCGTGGATCTGCTCTTGTCAGATTCGACTAATGCCGAACGCCCGGGTTGGACTCCATCTGAGAAGATCATTGGTCCCGCATTTGACAAAGTATTCGCAGAAGCAAAGGGGCGCATCATTGTGGCCACATTTGCCTCTCTGATCTCACGCGTTCAACAGGTTGCAGATGCCGCCATCAAAAGTGGGCGAAAAATGGCAATTGCGGGTCCCAGCATGGTGGACAACATCAAAGTTGCACGCAAACTAAAATATTTGGAAATTCCAGATGAAGTGATCGTGCCAATCGAGCAGGCATTGAACATGCAGGATCATAAAGTGGTCATCATGTGCACCGGCTCACAGGGCGAACCATCCTCAATCGTCGGCAGACTCTCGGCTGGAACTAATCGTCAGTTCGACCTCAAACCAAATGACACAGTGGTATTGTCCTCGCACCCCATCCCGGGCAACGAAGAGAGCATCAGCAAGACCGTCAACCGTATCCTCCGCCGCGGTGCAAATGTGATTGACGATCGTATCGCGCCGATCCACGTGTCAGGGCACGCCGCGCAGGAGGAACAGAAATTGCTCATCAACCTGGTACGGCCCAAACACTTCATGCCTATTCATGGTGAACTGCGCATGCTAAAACGCCATGCCCAACTTGCAAAGGAAGTAGGCATTGGCGAAGAAAATATTATCGTAGTCGAAAATGGTCAGGTGGTGGAACTGGTCGGTAAAAAGATAATGCTTGGCGAGCGCATCCCTGGTGGTTACGTTTTTGTTGACGGTGAATCAATCGGCGACATCGATCACGATATCATGAAGGAGCGCAGTCAACTAGCCCGTAATGGCATCCTACTGATCGATATCAGCCTGGATAAACGTTCGGGTAAACTGCTGCACGAACCTGAAATCCTCACACGTGGATTTGTCTCACCTGACGAGGCGGAAACACTCCTACCTGAAGTCCGCAAACGCGTCATGCAAGCAGTCAATGGCGGCGGTTTCAGCAGTGAGAAAGACCTCATCAATACCATCAAGAGTTACCTGCATCAGGAAACAAAACGCAGGCCGATGGTATTTGTTACATTGAGCAAGGCATAATACGAATTAATAAAGTAAATTGGTAACCATATGATCAAAAGGAGAGTGAATGAAATCGCTCTCCTTTTATTTTATAAAGATATCAATTTGGCAATCTGACGGTCAACCTTTCCCATTGGGTAGTCGTTCAGCTCAATGACCTTAACCCACTTTAGGCTTTCTTTTTTTGGATTGATAACAAGCTCACAATGGAAGGCATGGACCGTTACCTTAAAATGGGTGTATGCATGTTTGATAATACCAATCTCATCCTTCATCTTGACGCGTAACCCGTACACATCGTTAAGGGCTTTATTCATCGCTTTAGATGAATTATCTTCAATCCTGCCATTTGGGAATTCCCACATTCCGCCTAGCAAACCATCAGGCAGGCGCTGTGCCAGCAGCACTCGTCCGTGCCGTAATATGACAGCCGCTGAATGGATGTAGTGCGGAATTGCTTTCTTTGGCTTTAAGACAGGTCGTAATTCCTGAGTACCTTTTTTGCATGCCTCGCAGATATCCATGAGCGGACAGAGCAGGCATCGTGGATTCTTCGGCAGGCAAATCGTCGCGCCTAAATCCATGAGAGACTGGTTGTAGTCGCCTGCTTCGCCTTTGGGCAGGTATTGTGCAGCAAGTTCCCACAATATTTTTTCGCCCGCGGGTGAGTCAGCAAATTCAACCACATCAAAAAGGCGGGCAAAGACGCGGCGTAAATTACCGTCCAATGTCGGTTCATCCATGCCAAAAGCCATGGATGCAATTGCACCGACAGTGTACCGCCCTATTCCTGGCAGACTGCGAAGTGCTGCCAGGTCACGAGGTAATTGCCCCTTGAATTTTTCCACGGTGATTTTGGCTGCTTTGTGTAGATTGCGGGCACGGCTATAGTAACCAAGCCCTTCCCAGGCATTCAAAACCTCCTGCCCGTCGGCGTTTGCCAACGTACCGACATCAGGAAATAACCTCATCCATTTTTCAAAATAAGGGATGACCGTTTCCACACGGGTTTGTTGCAGCATAATCTCAGACACCCAGATGGCATACGAGTCGGGATGGTCACGCCAGGGAAGAGTCCGCCCATGTTTGTAATACCAATCGAGAAGCATGCGGGAAAGCTTATACATAAAAATTTATGGAGTGGGAGCGCAGGGCTTGGAGAGAGCTGTATTTTGATAAGAATGGGAGCCAAAGTCGATCACGCGGGCATCGAAATAGCCATCCCCTTGACATGCCAGGACAATTGCGTCAGCACCCTGAGGAAAATCCAGGATATCCTTCGTAACAAAAATCATTTCGCTGCGCTGGTAATTAAGTAAAATAAAACCGATGCGTGAATAGTCCCTGACGGCATAGGCTGCCCAGGGATTCGCGGAAGACATGCCTTCAGTACGGCGATATAAGCGTGGATATAACATACGCCCTTCTGCAAGCATAGCCCCAGGCTGCGCGAGAAATGCGTTTACTTCCTCCTCCGGGTACCCATTTGATGCAAGTTTTAAGATCAACTCAGCTTGTGAAGCTGTGTAGCGGGGTCGAGCATATCCCTTGGCAAACCAGGGAAGTGAACCGGTAAAAACAAATAACAAGAGAATAAAAACATGCTTTAAACGAAAATCGCCTAGAAATATCTTTTTTTCTACCGGGCGAAGATAGGCAGGGAATATTTCTTTTACTTTTGCGCCAAAAAGCAAGGCAAGGCCGCCTGATAATTCCATCATCCCAATGGCAAAATAAAAATAAATTACCCAGTCCACCGGCAGGTTGTAACGCCAACTGGAGAAACGTGAGATGCCGTTTGCGAGCGTATAACCAAAATTTACCGCGAGCGGCAACAAACCCAACCATGACATACGCCGCCATGCTGCGCCAAATCCTATCGCAATGATGACAAGATAAAAAATGAGCAATAAAATGTTATACCATGCAAGAGCCCCATCCCATGTGACCCAATATAAATTAACAGGAGCAGATAGACTTACAAATTTTTCAATTAATGGAAGTGCAAGCAAACCACCGATCTCGGTATTCAAATAATGGGCGGTGATAAACCTGGTTACATAAGCGGGGTTTTCGATCGTGAATGAAACGATACGTTCCCCGACGCTATCTGTTTCAGGATCAAACTGGCTGAGGTCCAAGTTCCCTGAATAAGAATACTGGCTGTAAATGATCGCTGACTGGCGTGGATCATCAAAAGCGAATTGACCTATCACCGTGTAATTGTGAATCAACCACGGCAGGACCGTAAGGATCATGGCAATTCCGAAGACAACACCTGCCACAATCCAATCTTTTATTTTACGTTGATACACAAACCAAATCAGAATAAATACTACCGGCAAGACAAGCAGGGATTGGGTGCGGAATAATAAAACCAAGCCAAAGAATCCGCCTGCCGCCAGTGTGGAGCTTAAACTCCTCTGCTCCAGCCACCAAATTAGTACCAGACAAAGAAAAACCAATGCCATTGCAGTCGGAAAGTCGGTGGTAAATATTTTTGAATTTACCACTCTCGTATTTGACGAAATCCACAAACCGACCAATTCGCGGAAAATCGCGAACAAAGCAACAGTCACACCTGCTGCGGGAGTGTGTATTTTCTTTGCCAGAAAATAAAGCGCGACAGGGAATAGCGCCAATACCAGAGTTTGGGCGGTAATAATGGCGGGATAGTTTTGTCCAAATAATAGATGGAGGAAGGCAAGAAAAGCCACATAAAACGGACGGGGCGGAATACTTCCTAGATAATTCGTGCCGATTAACAGGCTTTGGGATAGGATGTCGTAAAATCCCGCATCAGAATATGGGAAAGGCGAATTTGCGGGTGGTGTGATCGGCGCGTAAAAACTATTCTGCAAGACACTCACAGGTACACTGAGCCAAAAAATACAAGCGGCGAGGTAGATGGCGAGGGGAATGACATAGCGTGCCACCAAGGGGTACTGTGTGTCAAAATGAGTGGTTATGTAAAGTACTGTTATAAAACCTGAAAGAATGGCAATAATGAATTGCCAGCCGAGAATGGCTGCACCGGGTTCACCCCAGTAAGCCGTATCTGGGGTGATGCCGAGTTTGGTAATCGCGATAAAAAGAAAAATGACGAACAGGATACTAAAAGCAATCAGTGCAGAGGAATAAATGGGTTTACGATGTGCAAATTCCTGGGGTTGAAATCCATTTTTAGCCAGAAGAAGGAAAATAACGGATTGAACCCCCAAAATAAGAAGAAACCACAGAAATGGGCTCAGGCGTTCGTAAAACGGCAGAAGTTTCTCCGGGTTAAGATAACGCAATAGAAACAAGGTCAGGCTGGAGCTTAAGCCGACAAAAAAGCAAAGAAAAATAAATGGTGTTCTCAATGCCCAATCAAAGTGAATTAATCCTCTGTTTGCAGTGATACCAAGAATAATTCCAGCAAGAAAAAACAGTGCGAGGATGCCAAGCAGGGCAAGGCGGGCAAAGGAAAGTCCATGTTCAGATGGAACGAATAGCAAAAATAATATCGCGAGCAGGGATTCAAAAGCCGTGGCGAAAAACAGCCACGGCGCAAAACGTGAGAATCCTTTGGAAATCTGCAAGGTCATAAAGTCTTAAAATTGGAAGCCGGTACGGGCAGGGACAATCTTATAGGAATAATTTTTTACATAACCAAAGAGACGCTCCTGCAAAAGTGTCCAATCTGCCGATGCAAGGATGCGGCGCGCCTGGGGCAGGTCCGAAGCGATCAAGCCAACCTGAATTTGTGGGTAAGAACCATAAATGGTAGCCCATGCTTCAGCGGGTTGTAAACCAAGCCGCTGCACTCCAGGTACAAACTCGCCAACTACGAATTCAAAATATTCCTGATCCCGTTCTGCGTCAATATCCCAGTACATAATTACTTTAACCGACATGTGATTAGCCTTTTTGATAGTCCAAAACCACTACGTGCGTTTCCGAGGGCAAACTGGAGCGGGTGACCTTAAGCGAGGACTGCGGCTCCTGCTTACTCAATCCCATCTCTTTGATGAACTTATTTAAGTCGTCCAGTTTGATCTTCGAATCACTCGTGGCATAGTGCATTGGGATGACAAGATTAGGCTCCAACATGCTGATAATTTCAGCAGCCTTCGCAGCATTAAGACTGTTACCGCCCCCGACAGGGACAAGGGCCACGTTGACCGTGCCGAGCAGTTCAATCTCACTTTGCGTGAGAATCTGCTGCAAGTCGCCAAGGTGTGCGACGGTAATTCCGTCATAATCAAAGACGTAAACTGTGTTTCGGACTTTGTCCTTCGATTTCTTGTTATTGTCGGTCTGAACCGCTGTGATGAAAACACCACCGATTTCAAATTCGCCGGGTCCCGTGAGCACATGCGTAGTGCCTTTGACCGCATCGCTGTAATTATGACCGGGAGCGTCATGACTGACTGTCACGATCTCAGCTTTTAATTTCAGTGCATCGTAACCGATAATTTTACTGTCATAGGGATCGGTCACCACGGTAACAAAATTTCTCTCCATGAGCCGAAAACAGGAATGTCCGTACCAGGTAATTTCCATAAAGTGTTGCCTCCGAATGACAATTATAATGGATAAACATCTTCCAAGGAAAAACCATGACCAAAAAAATCAAACCGTATTTTGAAGCCTTGTTCGCAGTCATTGTCTGGGGTGGGTCATTCATTGCTACTAAAATTGCGGTGGGGCAGATCTCCCCCACTACGGTTGTCTGGCTTCGTTTCACAATAGGTATTCCGCTCATATTGTTAGCAGTCATCATTCGCAAACAATTGGCATTCCCAAAAGGCAATGAGTGGTGGTACTTTGCGTTGCTTGGATTTTTGGGGATATCCTTCCATCAATGGCTGCAATCCAATGGATTACGAACAGCACAAGCCACCACCACCGCCTGGATCATATCCACTTCACCAGCATTCATTGCGGTTCTGGGTTGGATGGTCTTAAAGGAAAAACTTACCCTTCATCAATCCCTGGGCATCGCACTTGCCATGGTGGGCGTACTTGCCGTCGTGACCAAAGGCGACCTTGCGGCTCTTACCGTTGGCAAATTTAGCACTACAGGCGATTTTCTCATTCTAATCAGCTCAGTCAATTGGGCAGTTTTTTCCATCCTTTCACGGCATGGATTAAAGAGTCACCCTTCCACTCGAATGACATTATGGATAATGACATTGGGCTGGTTTTTCACATCCGTGACATTCATTGTGGGCAAATATTATACTGAAATTCTTCAGCTTGACTCCCGCAGTTGGCTGGCTGTAATCTATCTTGGAATACTCACAACAGGCCTTGCGTACATCGCATGGTTTGACGCACTCAGCCAACTGCCTGCTGCTCAAACAGGCGCTTTCCTTTTTATCGAACCTCTGACAAGCATGGTGGTTGCCGCCATTATTTTGAACGAGCAAATAACCCCCATTTCTGTCCTTGGCGGCGTTGTTATCTTATTCGGTATATGGATGGTAAATAAACAATAAGCAACGTGGGAGGATAAAGGATGGAAGTACGAACAACCCGCAATGCAAGTGTAAACATGACCGAAAACGGCTGGAAATTGGAAATACAGAAAGTGAAGTATTCTGGTTATCAGGATGCACAACTTGATGATTATGGCTTACTTCCACGGCGTCAGTTTCCTCATCAAAGTTTGAGCCTCACCTTACATGCGCGATCTTCAAGCATTTCGGCAACCGGGACTTGGGGCTTCGGGTTATGGAACGATCCGTTTGGATTATCCCTGGGTTTCGGCGGGAAGCCGTTCCGTTTGCCTGCTCTGCCTAATGCGGTTTGGTTCTTTTATGCTTCTCAGGCAAATTACCTGTCATTTACAGATGGCAAACCCGCGCAGGGATTTCTTGCACAAACATTTCGTTCACCAAGGTTTCATCCATTGCTTCTTCTTGCAGGGTTGGTATTCCCCTTTTCGGGCAAGACAACTCGAACCTTATTTAGTAAGGTCGTTGAAGAAGACTCAGCCGCCCTCCGTGTGGATGTTACCCAATGGCACAGGTATAGGCTTGAGTGGGGAGCGAAGCATACTGCATGGTATATAGATGATACTCTCGTATTTAAGTCATTGGTGAGTCCGCACCCGCCTCTGGGTTTTATCGTCTGGATCGACAATCAATATGCAGCATTCACACCCGAAGGAAAAATCGCCTTTGGGGTTTTGGAGGGGAGCGCGGAATGGCTGGAAATTGAAAATATCGTAATAAGCAAGTTATAAAAAAGCCCCGACAAGATCGGAGCCTTTTGTTTTATTTATTTGTTGGTTTGTTTTGCCCTGGCTTTTGCCATAAGCATTTGGATCACTGCGTAGATCAAGCCAATACCAATGGCAATGGCACCAAGTCGATTGGCAAAAAGGGGCATATACTTGTTAGCAACTGTATCTAGAAAAATACCAAGGATGAAAAGTCCGCCAAACATACGGTTGTGATAGAAACAAAAACCGGAGAACCATGTAGGCCAAAAGACTTCAAATCCCTTTGGCGGACCTTCAGGTCGCGGTTTGGACAACACAGCAACGGCATACACTGCACGCTGCAAAGCAAAGACAACCAGCAGCATCAGGGTGGAAAAATATCCTGTGACGACCAGATAGAATATCACGGCATATGCAAGTACGATGGAGATAATATTTACATAACGGGCAAAAGTTTGACCAACCCGCACAGGGAATGTGCCAACACCCTTTTTCTTGTCGTCATCCATTTTGTCGATATGCTTGCCGATGTTGATACTGGCAACACTTAAACCAAAGGGCACACCCGCCAATGCAACCTTAAATACATTGGAAATATCACCGCCAGCGCCAAGAGCAAGTACAACATAGACACTCCCGATCATGATCGGTCCCCAAATTAAAAAAATGGACAATTCACCAATACCCCAATATTTAAATGGCCACGTGTAGAAAAGCAGAACAAATGCGCCAAAGGCAAATACACCGATAATATATGGATCAAATTTTGTATAGAACAATGCAAAAACGCCAGAAAGTGTGGCAAGCACACCGCTGACCATGAACCACTTGAGCTGAATTTTTTTTGACCAAAAATTTTGCACGAGTGGATGCACTCCATATTGCGTGCGGAAGTAATAGTCCTTATCCACACCGCGTGAAAAATCTGTGTAGTCATTAAGCAGATTGTTGGTGCCGTGCGCGATGAACAACCCAAGGGTCACAATGATCCACGGGAGCCAGGCAAAATATCCATCCCGCCAGGCGAGGAATCCTGCAATGATACACGAATAGATGGTCACGGTTGTGACTGCAGAACGGGTGGCAATCAACCACTTGGAGACGACATCGAGCGCTTCCCACTCCTTCCTGTCGTCCATTTTGATGAGTTCCCACGAAGCTTTTCGCCACATGGCAAAATTGATGTGCATACCTTCTCCTTAAGTAGAATTGGGATCCATCTTAATGGATTTTTGAAACCCATCTTGAGGTAGATTATTTGGAAAATAAATTAAGAAAATACAACACAAAAAACTCGTGATTGGGATTATACAACCGTTTTGTGCAATAAAGCACTTTCATCTATTTAAAGAAAAAAGCCCAAAAAGATGGAATATCTTTTTGGGCCGAAACTTATCGCCAAAAGAACGGCAGGAAAATCCTTAGGCTAACATCAGCCAATAAACCCAACATAAAAAGCGATCCAAAGGAACGGTTGTTTCGGAATGCAATCGGTGCAAAGTACAGAGGCCAGCCTCCCTGTCCGTCTGGAAAGCCCTCGGGACGTGTAACAGGTTTTGGGTTCGTCAAAGGCGGAATACATTCACGCAAGGAAGGAAGGGCAAACAGGATAATCAACATCACGGGGGTGAAGAATTTTGCAAAAATCAAATAAGCTGTGATGAAATAGGGCAGGATCATCATCGCCATTACAGCGTAGCGCGCAGCTTTTTCTCCGATCACAACGGGGAGGGTATGAATCCTCTTGGCGGTATCGACAGATATCTTGTCAATGTGCTTGCCAAAAATTACCGTCGTCACACCCAATACATACGGGAGGCTGGCAATCGCAACCTGCCAATTCCAGTGATGGGTCAGCACATAATATCCACCTCCGATCATCAGCGGACCCCAAACCAGTAGAACAGCGATCTCGCCGAGGCCCAACCCTTTAAGCGGCCAGGTGTAGAACAAAACAAAAAATACTCCCGCCGCAAGCAAGATCCAAATTGTGGGGTCATTGGCATTGATGGAAACAAGGTACAACCCCGCGGCAAGAGCGAGGAGTCCTGTCACAGCAAAATAGGTTAAATGCTGGCGTTTTGTCATCAATCCCGAGGCTATGGGTTGGGCGCCATACATGGTACGGTAATAATTATCTTTATCCACACCGCGAACAAAATCCGTGTAATCGTTGAAAATATTATTACTTGCATGTGCCATGATAAGGCCGAATACTAGGGCAAGCCAGGGAATGAGACTGAAAGAACCATCGCGCCAGGCAAAAAGCCCGGCAAGTGCGGCCGATATAAAGGTCATGACGAGAACCGCTGCGCGGGTCGAAATCAACCATCTTGAAATAATATCGAGTTTCCCCCACTCTTCCTTTGAAACTTCTGGGATTACAAATAACGCTTTCTTCCACATTGAAAAGTTCATTTTTTCTCTCCTCATTAAAATTTGGGTAAATCATGCCGGGTTACCGGTAATATTTTTAAACCCTGCCAGACATCAGGGGATTAATTAAAAGTGACAGCCACTTTGCAAGTGACTGTCACTTACATAAAATTTGGAAGTTTATATCTCGCTTGTCATGATGAAGAGCGGCTTCATCTCAAAATTCTCGTATTTCGGGCGGTAACGATCTGTGTCGTAGAATTGATCTACTTTAACGACCTTCTTTGTCGAAGTGATAATATCAAGCGGCATATTGTCGTATCGGCCATTCTTTAGTACAACCAGTCTGCCATGGATGCCTGACAATACAAGATCAAGCGCAAGATTGCCAAATGCCATGGGAACGATCGAGTCGATTGCATCAGGATCCCCGCCGCGCACCATGTATCCGATCTTCTGGTTGATGACGTCTACCTTTCTGCCGTTGTTATACTTGGGTGAAATTTCCTTCATACGTTCTGAAACCAGATCACCGATTCCGCCCAATTTGGCGTGACCATACGCATCAGTGGAACGGTCCTGAAAGACCATTTCACCACCTTCATACATGGCTCCTTCCGAAATCAACAACACGGAATAATGGCTGGGGTTTGCGGCACGATCCTTAACCAACAGATCCGTCAGGTGGTCAATATTAAATTTGAATTCGGGGATCACGCAGCGATTTGCAGCACCTGCCATAGTGGGAAGCATGGCTGTGAAACCGGCATAACGTCCAAACACCTCGAGTACAAGAAATCGTTCATGTGAACCGGCAATGGTCCGCAGACTATTTGTCAGCGATATGGTTCGGGTGACACAGGTACTAAAACCAATACAATAATCGGTGCCTGGCACGTCGTTATCCATTGTCTTCGGGATGGCGACAACCTTAAAACCTTCCTGGTAAAGACGCACACCATAACTGAGAGTGTCGTCACCGCCGATCGGAATAATGTAATCTATGCCAAGGAAATCCAGGTTTTTAAGCACCTCAGGGGTGAGATCATTGATTTCCTCTTTGTACTGTTCTTGTAAATGCTCCGGCACACTATTTTTTTTGACTTTTCCCGGGTTGGTTCGTGAAGAATGCAGAAAGGTTCCACCTGTGCGGCCTGCTTTGTTGACAACCTCCTCGGTCAGAATTTGATAGTTTCCGCTATTGTCGGCATTCTTATCACGAATGACATCCACCAACCCACCCCATCCGCGACGAATCCCTATTACCTGATAACCTTCACGCAGGGCACGTATCGTTACTGCACGAATAGCGGGATTCAATCCCGGCACATCACCGCCCCCGGTCAAAATTCCAATCACACCTTTCTTTTTGTTTACCATGGCAACCTCACCTTTCTTTTTATTCATTATGACGTCCTCATTTAGCAAGATATATGGAAAGGATTATTTTCATCCAGCGGCAATTTTATCTCAAAGTTGGTGAGTTCACCACCAGACTATGCAGAAGGATTAGCCCTCTCCCATTTCTGGAATCGGCACGACAGGTGTGCGGTTGGCGAGATAGTTTTCGACAAGAAAAATAAGCAGTGCGATCCACACAATACCAAAACCAATCAATTGGCTGTGGCTGAACGGTTCCTTGTAAATAAATACGCCGATAATGAATTGAAGGGTCGGCGCAATATATTGAAGCAAACCGACAACCCAGAGTGGAATGGACCGCGCCGCAGAAGCAAACATGAGCAGCGGGATAGTGGTCACCAGGCCGGCGCCGATCATAAGCAAGTCCGAAGTAAGTCCTGTATGAAGAAATGCGGCTGAGCTGGTGGTTTCCGCATAGATAAGATACCCAACCGCGGGGATGAAGAGAATACCCGTTTCAATCGTCAGTCCGTAAAGTGAGCCGAGCGGGGAAAGTTTTTTGACCAATCCATATAAGCCAAATGAAAAAGCCAGAGCAAAAGCAATGTAGGGCAGACGGCCATACACAAAGGTAAGATAAACCACGCCTACGGCGGCAAGAATAACCGGAATCCACTGAGCAGCGCGTAACCGTTCCTTGAGGAAGATAACACCAAGTAAGACACTTACCAACGGGTTGATAAAATAACCGAGGCTGGTCTCAACAATGAAATTGGCATTGACCGCCCAGACATATAAAAACCAATTAATTCCGATAAGAATCGCGGCAATTGAGTAGATGCGCAAGACCCTTGCATTGATGTTCGCGTAAAATTCAGTCCATTGCTTTGAAATCAGAATAAATAGAGCCAACAGAAGAAAAGACCAGATGATGCGGTGTCCGATTACCTGAATGGCAGGTACATGATGAAGAGCCTTCCAATAGATGGGAAAGAATCCCCAAAACACATACGCAAAGATTCCATATAGAATTCCTTTATTCATTATTACTCCTTTAGAAAAAATCGCTCCTCAAGGACCTTGTTGTTTGGGCAACAAGGTCCTTGAGGAGCGTTAATTTATTGCTTTAAACCTTCTCAATTACCAATTGCCTGTGACTACCTCAACTACGGTACAGACGAAGAAGTTTTTGGCAGGAACACAAGGCTCATTGGGGTCTTTTGCCACTGCAAAAGCAGAACAATAATACCCCCGTCATCGGAGGCTATTATCTTTTGAATTTTATTAAAACAAACTGTAGTTACATCCATCCATGCTCTCTCTGCCGATCAGTTATTCACGGTAG
>CAYLOW010000034.1:0-20265 GCA_964385315.1 uncultured Anaerolinea sp. | reverse complement strand
GCAGAGTACCGGTATGATATTTGAGTGGCAGCGGAAAATCTATTTGATAACCATAAAGACCTGGAATCACATCATTGGAAACCGGGAATATAGTGATGCCAGATCCTGAAAACTATTAGACAATGATCGAACTAAATACGACCATCACCTGCCCGCATTGCGGGTTTGCCAAAGCAGAGCAAATGCCGCCTGATACCTGAGCGGTTATCTATCAGTGCGCCCGGTGCGGCGTGACCCTTCATCCCAAACCCGGAGATTGCTGCATCTATTGTTCATATGCAGATAAACATTGCCCATCCAAACAGATGGATGCACAGGGATAAATTCACAGTGACCGGGGAAGAAATAAAAAATACCCCAACCAGGATGAGGGGGGCATCCTAGCTGAGGCAATTTAATTCTACTTCGAATCATAAAATTTTCATTGGTTTTATTGCTGCCCCCAAAGATCACCGGGACAGGTAGGTACTCGAGCCGCGCTCTTGAGCTCGGCGGCGTAGCAGCCTTCTCTTTCGCACCTACCTGTGGAAAAAAACTGCCACCTCCGTTATTTGCCGCGGGTATCCAACATAAATATGACGAGCATTATTTCGGAGACCGTAAATACTAGCGCAGCTTTTTATGGGATACAGCCATTTTCAATAACGGTCTGCCTGCCGGATGCACCTCCGGAGTTGAAGGCTTCCACTGCATACGTATATGGGCCGCCAAATGCCGGTCCGTCTGTGAATTTGGTTTCGTTATCTCCCAGGGTGGATATCCGCGCCCCGTCACGGTAGACGCGGAAACCTTGTTCGTTATTAGACTGGTCCAGCCAACGCAGCGATACTGTATAAGTCTGTCCGTTGCAGACCCTGTTCTCGATGTATAACTGCGCGGGTGCGCCAGGCACTTGGACGGGAGCCAAAGTGGGGATTTCGACAGCAACTGCAGTCGGCGTGGAACTTGGTATGGGGGTAGGCGGGGCGGGAATAACCGGCAGACTAGTGACCGGTCCGAATGTTTCTACAACCGAAGCAGCGACCCAGCAATGAGTCCCGGCATTGACTAACACATACCACCAAGTGTTATCACTATTGCGGCCTTCAGCCGGCACTTCGCTGTCTTCCTGCAGGGCAGTAATAATCGTATAAACTGTTCCAGGGCCCGAGCGGCAGTTGGCGCCGGTAATAAAGCGGACAAATTCACCTGGCGTTGCAGTCGAGGAGATTTGACTTGGCAGGACCGGCAGTGTTGCACCGGGCGTGGTTTCTTGAAGTATGGCGAGCGGTGTCTGGCTGGGTGCTGCGGGGGGCGCTCCCAGTTCGGCTTCCAGTTCGAAGGCACCAATATCGCATCGTAGTCCTTGCGGGCGTGCAACGCCGCGTTGGTCTGAACCGATCAGGCAATCAACCGCATCTACTGCCGGGCTTTCCCTTAGCAAGGCGTGGGTGGGTGTGTTTCCTCCATTATCATTAAGAACACCGTCCACGCCTGGGTTGAAGTCCCAGGCTGCGCGTTCTGCAGATTGGGTCTCACGGCATGTATTATCAGAATCGATGTTGTTGATCGATTCTGCTGGAAGAGACGAAGCATCTGTATAGCGTGTGCGCAGGTCACAATCCCGGCCATTGTAGACGATAAGGCTGTTGACCAGCCGAACCCTTGTTCTGTTATCCGGAGATGCTAATAAGCCGATCCCGGCATTACTTGCGATCGTGACATGGGTAAGAATGGTTTGATTGTTTGTGCCGCCGGACGATAATCCGCCGCCAGAATTGCTGCTGATGGTAGAGTTGGATATTTCCAATACCTCACCGCCATGTCGAATGGCTTCCTGCATCGCGTCTCCATTATGGCGGTTGTTATGTATGGCTGAATTACTGATCCTTAGTATGCCGCCAGTTAGGCCTGCCGATTCAGCTAAATTAAGAATGGCAGTTGGATAAGAAGGCGCGCTTACATTGTCAAAAATACTCACCCCTTCCAAGGTAAGCGTTCCACCGTAATTCAGGATGGGTGTACCCATACTGCCGGATATACTGCCGTTTCGGAGGGTAAAATTTACGTTTGGATTAATGACGATCGCATTGCTTTCAGTGTTTGTGATGCGGGAATTCTGAAGCGAGATCGGTCCGGAACCTTCTGCTGCCTGGATGGCGCGGGTAGCGAGCTGATTAAAATTCACTCCATCTGCCAGCAGTCTCCCATTTGCCAACCGAATGCCGATCGAGCCGCCTTCGATTGAAAATTGTTCCATGCGCACCGTTTCACCGTCGGCGACTTGAACGATAAAGACATCCAGGTTGTTATAAGGTGCTGCATGACGGATGACGGCATCGCCAGTGCCGCGCAGGGTCATCGGGTGTTGAATGAAAGCCTGGTCATTTTCATCATAAGTACCGGCTGCCAAATTGAGGATCGCATTACTCATGCCATTGGCAACCCTTACTCCGCGCACGATCGTTCGACAGGCAGTTTCCGGGGTTTGGCAATCGTTGGCGTCATCCCCAGCCGGAGTGATAAAAAGCTCCAGCAAGGCCAGTCCCTCAACAGCCTCCTCAGCCAGGTCCGTGGGAATGTTGCAGGCCAGGATTGCCATGATCAGCGTGATAACTACGAGATGTTTATAAAGAGCAGTACCGCGGTTTCTGAATAACATGAGGCACCTCTAAATTGTGGTACGGATAAAATGATAAAAGGTACACTATTGTAATGATTGAATACCATGAATACCAGGGGTTATAAGTCCTACTGATATGGGCGAATACATTTTAAATGTTTACAAAACCTGGTAAATGGTTGCGGTATAAAAATGGAAGCAGGAAAATATAGCAACGAGGTAAGGCGGAATAAAGATGAAATTCAGGAGTGGGGTAACTACCGGCCGCCTCTAAAACCTCGCCCGCAGCACAAGCCAGATGCTGACCGCAACCACACGCAGCAAAGTCCATCGCGGCACTTATGCTGGCTGGATTGTTTCCGGATCTGCTCGATCGGTTGGTGTGCCTTCCTCGTTTTGTCTGGTACCCTGTGCGTAAACCGCGCCTTCCACCGCCCTCCAACCCACGGATTTATCCCAGGCCTGGAGGGTATTTGTTTGTGCCTGCTGCCTGCCAGATTGATTTGACAAATATTCCCAATGGTATAGAATGAAATTAAGGGTAATATGTCTTTTAGATAATCAGGAGACACGATCGGGATGAGCATTATTTTCAGGAACCTCCTGCGGCGAAAAATTCGCACATTGTTGACCATCCTGGGGATAGGTGTGGGGGTCACTGTTATCATCACGCTGGGCGCACTCGCGGATGGTTTCCAGTCTGGTTACAGTTCCATGATGCAGGGGAGCAAGGCCGATATGGTGCTCAGCCAGCCGGATACCATGGATGTCAGTTATAGCGCCGTCAAGGTAGGCATCGGCGCGGAACTCGCCGCCATGCCGGAAGTCGAAGCTGTGACCGGCATGCTCCAGGGGTTGGTACAAACAGAGAGCGAACCGATATTCATCATTTTTGGCTATCCTGAAGACAGCTTTATGCTCGAACGATTTACCGCCAGGGATGGTTACGACCTGTTCGACCGCATCCCGCGCAACTTACGCGGTAAGCCCATCCTCCTGGGGTCAGCCGCAGCAGAAGTGATGAAGAAGGGGGTGGGAGATACATTTCGCATTACCAGCACCACCTTTCGTATTGTCGGCATCTATGAGACCGGGGATGTTTTTGAGGACAGCGGCGCGCTCATGCGCCTGGAGGACGCACAGGATCTGTTGGGGAAAAGCAGCCAGGTCAGTATCTTCTACATCCGTCTGACAGATACCAGCCTGCGCTCCCGTCTGGAAGAGCGCGTTGCCCGCAAATGGCCGGATCTGCTGTTGAGCGGTACTTCTGAGTTTGCCAACCAGCAATCCATGCAGACCATTCTGCGCGCTTTCGTCTGGGTGATTGGCGGGTTGGCGATCGTGATCGGCGGAGTGGGCATGCTCAACGCGCAGTTGATGGCGATCTTCGAACGCACCCGCGAAATCGGTGTCCTGCGGGCAATGGGCTGGAAGCGCCGGCAGGTGCTTGGTATGATCCTGGGAGAATCGATCGTGGTCTGTCTTGCCGGGGGCCTGTTCGGTATTTTGCAGGGCTGGCTCCTGCTCAAAGGTCTTTCACAGGTCACGGTACTGATGGGCACCCAGACCGGCACGGTCAGCTTTGCGCTGATCAACCAGGCATTGCTCGTTGTGCTGGCATTGGGTCTGGTTGGTGGACTGTATCCTGCATGGCGTGCTTCCCTGCTTCAGCCGGTGGAGGCCCTGCGGTATGAAGGTGGCAGCTCCCGCGTTCGCCGCCTGCCTTTTGGCGGGATGGCAGTACAGAGTCTGTGGCAGCGCTCCACCCGAAGTATTCTCACCCTCGGCGCGATCGGTCTCACAGTTGGTGCCATCCTGGCTCTCGAAGCAGTGGTGCAGGGTTTTGTTTCCTCCTTTACCGACATGGCAGGCAGCACACAGGCTGACATCATGATTCGCCAGGCCGATATTGCAGATACCACCCTGAGCGTGATCGACGAGCGGGTGGTGGATTCGATCGCCGCCATGCCCGATGTGCAAAGCGCCAGCGGAGTCGTATTCACCGGCATGATCCTGCCCGATTCGGGCGTTATGTTCCTGCTGCAGGGCTATTCCCCCAACGACCATGTCATTAAACGCTTCCATATTGTTGGAGGTCAAATGCTCACCGGAAACCGCCAAATTTTGCTGGGACGGTTGATGGCTGAAACCCTTAAGAAAGGGGTGGGTGAAATGATTGAGATCAGCGGCAGGCGTTACAAGGTGGTGGGACTCTATGAATCCAATATTGGCTGGGAACAGACCGGCGGTGTGGTTACCCTGCGCGATGCCCAGAATTTTGTCGGCCGCCCGCGACAGGTGAGCATGATTGCCGTTAAGGTCAAGGATGCAGATCAGGCTCAGGCAGTGCTTGAAAATATCAATACCCGCTATCCCGGCGTGTACGCCGCCTTATCCGCGGAGTTTGCCCAGGAAATGCCCGATATCAAAAGTTCCAATGCCATGCTCGACGGTATTTCCCTGATCGCGATCGCCGCAGGCGGGTTGAGTGTGCTCAATACAATGTTGATGTCGGTCTTTGAGCGCACTCGCGAGATCGGAGTTCTGCGCGCATTGGGCTGGCGCCGCAAGTCGGTGCTGGCGATGATCCTGCGTGAAGCGGTGCTCCTGGGTTTATTGGGAGGAGCAGCAGGGATCGTTCTTGCCTTTATATCGATCGAATTGATGAAGCTGAATGCGGCGCTCGGGAGCTGGGTTGAACCGGTGTGGAGCTTGTATATATTTGCGAGGGCGTTTGTGCTGTCCATATTTCTTGGCGCGATCGGCGGTCTATACCCTGCATTTCGTGCCACTCGTCTCAGCCCCGTGGAGGCGCTGCGTTATGAATAAACGATATCTGATGATGGAGGATGCTGCCATGAAACATTACCCCCAATTTATTATTGTGATCATGACCCTTCTGCTGGTCCTGGCAGGCTGCGGTTCCGCCGGGCAGGAGGCTGCACCAATACCTGAGGCTGGTGAGGGTCAGGATAATAGCGCCGTCATCAGTGCAACGGGTGTGGTCCTCCCGGAGCAATGGGCCGCCATGAGTGCGCGCAATCAGGGTGTCATTGTGGAAGTGCTTGTGGCCGAAGGCGGGCAGGTGTCTGCCGGGCAAGAGCTTGTGCGGCTTGATGGTCAGGAGGCCGCGGCGGCAAAGTTGATCGCGGCGCAGCAAGCCTACGATGCCGTTCTCCGTGGGGAAAATAGTGAACGTGCCCGTCTCTGGCAGGTCTATATGGATGCGCAAAAGGTCCGTGAGGCTGCTCAAAAAAAATGGAATGATATCAGCCTGAACGATATCGAAAACCGCATTGGAGACCGCATGAAGGATGTTGAAGATCGGCAGGTCGACTTGGATCACGCGCAGGCAGATTTTGACAAATATAAGGACCTGAATAGGGCGGAACAAAAATACAGGGAAGCGGAGTTTGAGCTGGATGCTGCGCAGGCTGATTATGATGAGGCCGTTGAAAACCTTGAATCCACGATCCGCGAGCGTGATGTGCCGCGAGCAAAACTGAATGCCGCGCTTGCAGCCGAAGCGGAAGCAAAATATCAATACGAGATCACGTTGGACGGCCCCAATTCAGATCAGCTCGCACTTGCGAAATCGGGGTTGGATGCTGCGCAGGATGCGTTTGACTCGTATGTGATCACGGCTCCGTTTGACGGTATGGTCTGCAATTTGGAGGCTCGAATAGGGGAGTGGGCTTCCCCGGGCATGCCTCTGCTTCACCTGGGTAACCTGGATAACCTGCGTGTCGAAACAACCGACTTGAGCGAGATCGATGCGGCTCGGGTCCACCCGGGTGATGTTGTGTCCGTTACCTTTGATGCCCTGCCGGAGGTCATGGTTCAAGGTACCATTCTGCGGTTGGCTGATAAATCTTCCGAAAGCTCAGGGGTGAACTATACCGCGGTCATTCAACTCGATGAAATTCCCAAGGGCCTGCGCTGGGGTATGACCGCATTTGCGGATATCGAGGTGAGCCAATGAGTCCGGACCTTATGATCGAAACCCATGACCTGACCCGCGTTTATGGTGATGCGGAAGAGATCCATGCCTTGGATGGGATCACGATGTCCATCGAAGCCGGGGAGTTCCTGGCCGTGATGGGTCCCAGTGGCAGCGGTAAAAGCACACTCTTAAATGTCCTGGGCACACTCGATGTACCCACCAGTGGGAAAGTCTTTGTTAACGGTCAGGATCTATCCAGTCTGCGCGATGTTGACCGGTTCAGGGCCAAGACGGTCGGCTTCATGTTCCAACTGCACAATCTGCTGCCGACTCTGACCGCCCGTGAGAATGTAGAGATTCCGATGATGGGGTTTCTGGATGCGGGGTCTCGCCGTAAGCGGGCGGAGGAGCTGCTGGGGCTTGTCGGGTTGGCTGAACGCAAGCATCATTTGCCCGGGCAACTATCGGGTGGACAGCGGCAGCGTGTAGCCGTCGCACGTGCGCTAGCCAACCAGCCTCCGCTGGTTCTGGCTGACGAGCCGACCGGCAGCCTCGATACAACTGCCGGGCAGGACTTGATGCGCCTGCTCAGGGAGTTGAACCGCTCGCAAGGGGTCACCTTTGTGATCGTTACCCATGATCCGAGTGTTGCCCGTCAGATCCAGCGCGTGGTGGTGATGGCCGATGGAAAGATCGTGCGTGAAGACCGCATCGGCTCACCGCTGGAGGAAGACCTAAAGATGTGGCGCCATTCAGGGCTTGGTCAGCAAATTGTTGAAGGCAATCCCGTTGAACTGCAAGCCCTCGGCATTTCTGATCACCAGGTCAGGGATGTAAAAGCAGTTCTCGAATTGGCAAATGGGCATTAACAAAATGGCATGAAGTGTTCTGTTACTCCGAAGGGCAGCGGAAAATCTTTCCCCCGGCAGTGTTCAGATCTGTAGCGCTTCACTTTTAGCCGAGGCCGTGTTGAATGTGCAATGGAGATCAACGCCTCCCAGACATTCACAATGACAGATAGAGTGGCAGCCAGGGGAATATCTTCTCCATGAAAACAGCGCGGGTAACCGCGGCCATCCTGTTTTTCATGACCGCAGTAATTTTCTTAATTATCAGGATATATAATCGATCAGTTGGTGAGACTGTTCGTTTTTAGTATAGGATTGTGAATACCTCCCGGTAAGGGTACAGAACAAATTCCATTTGGAAAGGACCTTTTTGTGATCCATATTTCACCTATTGCAACTGTAAGGAATAACCGGAAGACTGTGGAAGATGATAATTGGGGGGATGTACTATCCATCCTTGAGCTGCTTGACCCGCTGCAGGAAGATGCCCTTGAGCATATCGAAGACTTTTCACACGCGGAAATTATCTTCTTCTTTGACCGGGTGGAACCGGACAGGATAGAAACCGGTGCCCGGCATCCGCGCAGTAATCCTGAATGGCCCAGGGTCGGCATTTTTGCACAGCGCGGCAAGAATCGACCCAACCGCCTGGGAGCGACTATTGTCCAAATTGTGGAACGACGCGGCAGGTTTTTGACTGTGCAGGGTCTGGATGCCATTGATGGAACCCCCATCCTCGATATCAAACCTGTTATGAATGAGTTCCTGCCCCGGGGCGAAGTAAGCCAGCCTCAATGGGCAACGGACTTAATGAAGAACTACTGGTAGTGCCAGCCCGGGCAGACTCTGCCAGAGACTTAGACCATAATGTCATTCCCGACAGTGACCTGTCATTTCGACCGTAGGGAGAAATCTTGCCCGACATCCTATAGATCTCTTCTTGAAGGACGCTCAACGAGATGACAAGACCTGCTGATCGTCATTCCGATCGTCAGTGGGAAATCCTGCTTGGCAATAGAAAATTGCCAGAAGGTTCTGATGTATTCAGAACCTTCTGGTGTTATATTCTTTCACATAGAGGCGGGGGAGGCAGCCAGCCGGGTCATTTTAGCCCGGTCAGCTTGAGATAAGTTAACTGTTCGTCAAGCGATCTAATTGGTGAAAATATTTAAGCGGACCTAGTTTTTCAAAACTTCCTTTTTGCAGGGCTCCGTCCTGATAAATGGGGAATGTGTGCCCTGAGTCACGTAATTGCTTAAGGGTTTGCGCCAGGCCCAATGTGCCGTATTCGCGAGAACGTGTGGTGTGATCTAGGTCGATCAGTTCCGTCATAAAGGTCTGGTTGGTCGAGGCTTCCTGTAAAATCCGTCCATCCGGGTCAATAATGGTGGAACGACCACCCCCCCACGTACCAATTCCATTTACGCTTACAAAATAACATTGATTGAACATGGCGTTGGCGCGTGCCATCACCAGTTCAAGTTCGCGGTCGGAAGTTGGAGTGAGTGTGGGTTGAATGATCACCTCGGCGCCCATCCATGCCAGTGTGCGGGCTACTTCAGGGAACCACATATCATAGCAGATACATAGACCAAAGCGCCCGGCATCTGGAATGTCAAATACGCAAAATTCATTTCCCGATGACGTGCCGCCTTCATATGGAAGCCATGGGAACATCTTGCGGTATTTCGTAACGATCTCTCCTTGAGGTGAAATGACAATGGATGTGTTGTAGCGCTTGTCACCATCGCATTCCCACATCGAACCGGGGATAAGCCATTGATGGGTCTTTCGGGCAAGTGCACACAGGCGCTCGGTCAGTGGGCCGGGGATCGTCTCTGAATTTTTAATATGCCAATCCTTGTCTTCTGGCGTGAGGAACTGGACCAGTCCGGGCACGATCAATTCATGGAATACCACCATGTTCACCCAGGGCATACCCTTGGCAATGTTCACCGCTACGTCAGACATTTTGTCCAATGTCCCCTGTGCATCAAAAGGCTGGACGGACATTTGCACACCTGCGATTCCAAACAACCGAGTCATAACTGATTCCTCATTCTTCAATAAAATGGCAGGCGGTAAAGCGCCCGCTTCTTACCTGACGGAAAGCCGGTTCTGTTTCTTTGCACAATTTTTGCGCAAGCGGGCAGCGGGTGTGAAAGCGGCAGCCCAGAGGAGGGTTGACCGGGCTGGGTACATTTCCCTCCAAAATGGTTAATTTACGCCTTATAACATCCACCACCGGCAGGGGGATCGCGCCAAATAAGGCCTTTGTATATGGGTGCAGGGGATCGTTGAATATGTCTTCCGATGACCCAAGTTCCACCAATTTCCCCAAATACATTACGCCAATACGGTCGCTGATATGTTGAACGACATTGAGATCATGAGAGATGAAGACATAGGTCAGGTGATTTTCCCGCTGCAGGTCTTGCAGCAGATTAATGATCTGAGCCTGTACAGAAACATCCAGCGCCGAGGTGGGTTCGTCCAACACGATCAGGCGCGGATCAACTGCCAGCGCACGCGCGATCGCCACCCGTTGGCATTGTCCGCCGGACAGCTCATGTGGATAGCGGTACAGATGCTGCGCGCCAAGACCAACCTGTTCCAGCAATTGGATCGCGCGTGCACGGACCTCACTTTTCTGTACGATATGATGGGTGAGCAGGGGTTCAGAAAGCGCATCAATGATCTTCAAACGCGGACTCAATGACGAGAGAGGATTTTGAAAGACGATCTGCATCTCGCGCCGTATCTCACGCATTTTGGCAACCGAAAAGGATGTGATCTCGTGTTTGTTAAAAATCACCTTGCCGTCTGTTGGTTCTATCAAGCGCATTAACATTCTTCCCAGTGTTGTCTTGCCGCAGCCTGATTCACCCACCAGACCAAGAACTTCACCCGGGAACACCTCCAAACTGACGCCGTCCACCGCATAAACAAAGCGTGGTGCTGCGCGGTTGAGCCGCGACAGTAATCCGCCGGAAAGCGGAAAATGCTTCTTAAGGTTTAGTGCAGTAAGTAAAGGTAGATTCATATTCGTCAAGGCCCGGTTTCTGCAGGCAGGAAACAGGCACTTTCATGGGCTTCGCCTACAGGGATAAGGGGAGGCTTTTCTTTTAAACAGCGGTCAAAAACATTTACACAGCGCGGCGCAAAGGCGCACCCGGTCACTTCCCCGGGGTTCGATGGCACTGTGCCGGGGATGGCTGCCATTCTTTGTCCGCGTGACCCGGGGCGGGGAATGGCAGCCAGCAGGCCCCGGCTGTATGGGTGGTGGGGTTTTGTGTACACAAAATAAGTCGGGGAAATTTCAGCAACACCACCCGCGTACAGCACAGCCATCCGGTCGCAGGCTTGCGCCACGACCCCCAGGTTATGTGTGATCAATATGATCGACAGGTCAAATTTCTTTTGCAAGTCACGCAGCAGATTCAGGATCTGAGCCTGAATGGTCACATCAAGCGCCGTGGTCGGTTCATCAGCGATCAATAACGAAGGACGGCATGCCAACGCCATGGCGATCATGACGCGCTGCTGCTGTCCGCCTGAGAGCTGATGCGGATAGGAGGTCATGGCACGTTTTACATCAGGCAGGCCGACCGCGGCAAGACTATCCTCCGCCTGGGCTTGTGCTGCTTTTTTATCAAGTTTTAAATGTTGGCGGACCACACGCGTGATCTGCTCTCCAATGGTAAAAACCGGGTTTAAGGATGAAGTTGGATCCTGGAAGATCATTGAAATCCGTCTGCCGCGAATGGTGTTCATTTCCGGCTCGGACAGGTCAAGCAGATTCCTGCCCTCGAACATAACTTCACCGCGAACCAAGGCTGACTTGGGTAACAGCCGTAAAATTGAAAGCCCTGTGATCGTCTTGCCGCAGCCGGTTTCGCCTACCACCCCAAATACCTCACCGCGTTTTACGCTAAATGAAACATTTCCCATCGCCTTGTGAATTCCGCGCGCGGTTTTGAAATCGATTGCCAGGTTGTTGATGGACAAAAGATCGTTCATTTATATTGCCTCGGATCGAAGATATCGCGCAGGGTGTCACCTAGCAGGTTAAAGGCGAGTACAACAATAAAGATCGCAATGCCCGGGAATGTGGCGATCCACCATTGATCCAAAATGAACGTGCGCCCCTCGCTGATCATCAATCCCCAATCAGGGGATGGGGGCTGTGTTCCAAGCCCGATGAATGCCAGACCGCCCATGGCAAGGATGACCGTTCCCAGATCCACAGTGGCTTGCACTAGAATTGGTGAAAGGGTATTAGGCAGGATATGCCTGAAGATGATGACCGAATCCCGTACCCCGATTGCTTGTGCGGCTTCGACAAAATACTGCTCCTTAAGACTGACCGCCGCTCCGCGGGCGATGCGTGTGTACCACGGCCACCACGATACAACGAGCGCGATCGCGGCTTTATCCAATCCGCGGCCGATCGAAGCTGCGATTGCCATTGCCAATAGCAGCGAGGGAAAGGCGAGAAACAGGTCAGTGATACGCATGATCACTTCATCGATCCAGCCGCCTTTGTATCCGGCTAGTGCGCCGAGCGGTGCACCGATCAAAACAGCGAATAGAACCACGCCGATCGGGACCACCAGCGCGGGACGAGCCCCGTAAATGATCCGGCTTAAAATATCGCGACCCAGCCTGTCTGCGCCAAGCAGGTATTTAGCAGAAGGGGGGTGCATGGTATCGCTAGCGTTGGTCCGACCCTGGCCCTGTTCGGGATAAGGCGCCACGATCGGTGCGAAGACGGCTACCAGGATAAATAATAGAATGATCACGGTGCTGATCAATGCCAGTGGGTCGCGCATGATGACATTGAATACGTGGCGCAGGGTGCGTGTATTTTGCGATTCGGTGCTTGCGGTGGCGGGGAAGTTCATGCGGGGTTCACTTTAATCGAATGCGCGGGTCTACTGTTGTTTGCAGCAGGTCAACGATCAGGTTGATGATTACATAACCGCTTGCGCCCAGTAATGTCATGCCCATGATGGCAGGATAATCCAAGGCAAGCAGGGAACGTACGGTGAACAGGCCGAGCCCCGGCCAGTTAAAAATGACTTCGACAAAGAAAGTGCCTGTCAACGCGTAGGCCACTGTCAGGCCGATAACGGTCAATGTGGGACTGATTGCGTTCTTCAACGCATAGCGGTAGGTGATGATCAACTGCCGGATTCCATAGGCGCGCGCGGTGCGGATGTAATCCTGCCCAAGCACTTCAAGCATGGCGGCACGGTTCATGCGGGCGATTAATCCGATGGGATAGGCCGCAAGGGTGAACGCAGGCAGGACCAGGTGCACAAGAACATCCTTGAGTGCTGTCCAGTTAAAGGATAGGAAAGAATCGATCAGGAACAAAGAGGTCAGGGGGTCGATCGGATTCGTAAATCGCAGGTCCGAATTGACCCGTCCTGAGAGCGGAAATAAGTGCAGGTTGCGAAAGAAAACGATCTGCATTAATAAGCCAAGATAGAAGGCGGGCATTGAAACACCGACGATGGATATAATGCGAATGAATACATCGGCCCATGTTCCCTGCCAGCGTGCACTGATCACGCCAAGCGGTACTCCTATCAATGTGGCGATGAACATCCCCACGAAGAGTAATTCAAGGGTGGCGGGTAGGCGGTCGCTAAGTTCCTTAAGCACGGGACGTTTTGTGGCGATGGACGTGCCAAGGTCTCCGTGCAGCAGATCCCCCATATAGATCAAGTATTGCACAGGCAGCGGGCGGTCAAGCCCAAGTTTGATGCGCACGCGGGCAAGATCTTCAGGGCGCGCCTTCGCCCCGAGATACAAGGCGGCGGTGTCCGTTGGCACCACGCGTGAAAGGAAGAACGTGATGATCGATACGCCGACCAATACGAAAATGGCAGTAAGTAAACGACGGAGGATGAATTCTAAGGTGCGCATCTGTTTTGATGGATTCCCCTTCCCGTTTATGATGGGAAGGGGAATCCACTACAAGGAATAGAACGGATTACTTGGCTGCCCGCAGAGTGTAGTAATCAAAGTGCCAGAAGGGATAGTTTAGGTTGTACTCAAAACCAATAATTGTACTTGGAATTACGTAGACTGACATGGTGTCATAGAAGAAGACGCCGGGTGCTTCTGTAACCAAAAGTTTCACGGCTTCAACATATTTGTCTTTTGAGGCGGCGAAATCCGTGCCGCTCAACGCACTGCCTTCTTCCCATAATTTGGTGTATTCGGGATTGTTCCAATAGGAAAGATTCCAGGATGGTTTCTCGGTATAGTAGAACAATGACCATAGGTTGTCTGCGGCGGCATCTGCATAGGCCGGCCAGTAAAGGAGCAGGGTCATATCCTGCCCATCCTTGCCGGACCGTGCGAGTTTCAATTGTTCGCCCAGCGAGAGCGCTTCAATGCTCACATCCACGCCGATCTGTGCAAAGGAGTCTTTGATCAATGGGGCAAAAGCTTCTTCAGACGCGTTGGAGGATGTATAGGTCAGCTTCAAGCTAAAGCCGCCTCCTTCGTGACCTGCTTCCTTTAAAAGTGCCTTGGCTTTCTCAAGGTCATAGGTGTACTGGCCGACGCTCTTATCCCAGGGATAAACCCCCGCAGGTACCGGGCCGTAGCTTTGGGTGCCCAATCCGCTTGCGCCGATCTTGATGATGTCCTGGTAGGGAATGGCATAGGAAAGCGCCTGGCGAACTTTTATGTCATCCAATGGCGCGCGCAGTGTGTTGAAAATGCCAACGTAATTGAAAAATGAGGGTTCCTTGAAAACCGTGTAATTTGGATCACTTTCAAAGGTGCCAAGATTTTCGTTTGGCAGGCGTTCGGCGAGATCAACCTCTCCGCCTTCGAGCATCTGCTGGCGTGTGGTAGCTTCAGGAACGAGGGATGCCACAACTTTTTCGTATTGACCGGCTTCCCAGCCGCCCCAATAATCCTTGTTTTGTGTAAAGACAGCTTCAACATCAGGAGTATAGGATTCGACCATATATGGACCTGTGCCATAACTCTTGCCGGTCGCCCAGAAATTTTCATCGGCGGCGAAACCTTCGAGCGCCTTCGGGCTGACAATGTAGGCGGCATACATGGATGAAGCGATTAGGTCAATGGGTTGGGGGGTGCTAAGGTTGAACTTAACGGTCAGGTCATCCACCACTTCCACATTATCCACCGACCACCAGATGAATCCGGCGGCGCCGTGGTCTTTGACAGCGTCTATGGATGCCTTTACGGCAGCGGCGTTCATGGGCTCTCCGTCATGGAATTTCACATTAGGTCGGAGTTTAAATGTGTAAGCCATTTTATCGTCGCTGATCGACCAGCTTTCAGCAAGTACCGGGGTGTATGTTTCAGCCGAGCCGGGTTTGTTGATTTTCAAGAGTGTTTCGTAAACATTGGGCAGATAAGCCGCTTCGGTTGAGAAGGAAGCGATCGGGTCCCACGTGTCTATTGTTGAAGAATACGCGATCTTCAAAACGAGGGGTCCCGCCGCAGGAGCTTCGGTTGCGACAGGCGCTTCCGTTGCGACGGCTGGTGCATCGGTTGCTGCGGCAGGTGCCGCCGTTGTGGCAGCTCCACAGGCGGTCGCAAATAACGCAAGCACCACGAACAGGGACAAAATTAACAGACTTTTTTTCATGGATTCTCCTCTTTGGTTTGGCGAATATGGACATATCCTATCATATTGAGTTTGCAAAAAGTTTGCAATAAATTAACGGATATAATCTCTCTGAACATGAAATCATCACCTTTGTTGAACACAAAGTTTTCCCCGCCGCCGCGTGCCGGGTATCTACCGCGGCCTCACTTGATCCATTGGCTCGATAATCATCTGGGCGAGCGGCGGCTAACCCTCGTTTCTGCCCCTCCCGGATACGGAAAAACCACATTGCTGGCCGACTTTTTTAACACCCATGCCGGTCATGCGGCCTGGTATCAGCTTGAGACATCTGATTCTGATCCGGCAGTTTTTCTAACCAACCTGATCGAATCCCTCCGCCGAATGAAGCTGCCGGGAAAAAAAACAGCCAGGATCGGACAAAATGCGCAATCACTTTTAAACAGCGCCGAGTCAGGAGTGGACTCGCGGCGGGTGCTCACAGTGTTGATTAACGAACTCTCCGAGCAGGTCAGTGACCCCTTGCTCATCATTCTGGAGGATTATCACTTTGTCACGAGCCCAATTGTTCATCAATTGTTGGATTTCCTTCTTGATAATTCACCGTCCACCCTGCACCTGATCATTTCCACCCGCACGGATCCTCCCCTGGCATTGGCTCGTTTGCGCGCACGCGGTTTGTTGTCTGAATTGCGCGTAAATGATTTGCGTTTTAATGATGATGAAGTGGCTGCCTTGCTTCGGACTGAAGTTCCCGAAATCTCCGTTGAAAGTTTGAGCGCATTAAGTCAGAAGACCGAAGGTTGGGGGGCAGCTTTGCAGATCGTCCGCAGTTCGTTAGCCGGGCAAAACGCTGACTCTGCGCGGCAGATCATCACATCATTAAGCGGTTCCCAGCGTTTCGTATTTGAATACCTCGCTGAAGAGGTTTTCCGCCGTCAGCCCGCTGCGCGGCAATCTTTCCTGCTAAAAACATCCATTCTCCCGCAAATGGATGCGGACTCATGTAATACGGTGGCGGGAATAAAAAATTCACAGGATATGCTCGAAGAATTGGAACGCGAGAATTTGTTTCTGACCAGCCTGGATGAAAAACAGCGTTGGTATCAATATCACTTCCTCTTTCGCGAATTCCTTCAGAGCAGATTGCGGCGCGAGAATGGGGAACTGGTCAAGGGATTGGAAAGGTGCGCAGGCGCATATTATGAATCCCGTAGTGAAGTGGAATCCGCCTTCCTCCAATATTCTTCAGCCCAGGATTACGAATCTGCCGCACGTGTGGCCTCCACCTTTGCCGCAGATTATGTCGAGCGCGGGCGCGTGGAGGTTTTGCACCGCTATCTTAATATGCTGCCGGCTGCTTTCTTGCGCGCCAACCCGGAGCTGCTTCTCCAAAATGGCAATGCTCACCGCAGGCTTGGTGAAGCGGGGCTGGCAATTACATCTTATGAAGATGCGCGCACCAGTTTCGCGGCGCAAAAAAATACTTCTGGTATGAGCCATGCATTAACCGGCCTTGCCGAGGTCAATCGGGCGCAGGGGAATTACCGCCAGGCTGAATCACTCGCAGAACAGGCTTTAACGGCAGCCGCGCCTGATGACCACACTGCGCGCGCCGAAGCCTTGATGGCTCTTGCGAAGACAACCGGCTTCCTAAGCAGCATGGATCGCGGCCGTGAACTGGCTGAACAGGCTGTGGAAGAGGCTCGCAGATCAGATGGACTTTCAGTCTTGCTGCGCGCCACTTTCATTCAATCGCTTGGACAAATCTGTTGGTGGCATGGCGACCCGATATCCGCCACCAAATATGCCCAGGAAGCCCTGCGCCTTGTCCCAGAACAACTCTCGCCGATCGCAGCGCAGGCTTGCATCCTGCTGGTCACGCCGCATCTATACTGGCGTGAATTTGAAACAGCCTTGCATTTCGCTGAACGCGGTTTGGAGATCGCACAGACCCTGCACTTGACGGAATTATTGCCAGCCGCCTATACCGCGCTTGGGAATGTATTAACACGCTTCGGTGAAACCGCGCGCGCCGAGGCTTCATTGCGTCAATCGGTGCAGCTAGCCCAGCAGCTTGGTATCGCATCCTACGAACAATTGATGGCAACCGGCTACTTGGCTTATAACCTTTATGGTCAGGGACGGGTGGATGAAGCATGGCAGCTGGCTGAAGGCGCGTTGTGGGCTTACACGGGCAGCCCCGATACCTATGAAGCATTCGTTTGCCGCAGTGTGCTCGCTGATGTAGCTCTCGAACACAATGAACTTAACCGTGCGGAAAATCTTTTTAGCGAGCTCGCAGAGACCGGTGAACGCCGGCAGTTCCGTGTTCCGCTTGCCATGGTGTATTTTGGGCTGGCTTACATTCACCTGGTTTCAGATCGAAAAGAGACTGGCATCCTGCATGCACGCAAAGCCCTGGAATTGATAGAGCCCACCAGGGCCTTTCAACTTTTTATTGATCAGGGGGAGCGCAGCCGCGTGGTGTGTAACGCGCTCGTGGACGCGGGGTATAAGCGCCCATTCCTTGAACGCGTATTGGAAAATTTACCTGATAAAAAGAAACCAGCGGCGATCACGATTATGAGCCAATCGGTCATTATTATTAAAACGCTTGGGGCTTTTCAAGTATTTGCGGGTAATGAGGAGATCTCGCAGGAACGCTGGGTCTCCACCAAAGCACGGGATATGCTGGCGTATTTCATCACCTTCCGCGGCGAGCGCATCCCGGCAGATCGGGTCTTCGACGGTATCTGGGCTGAAAAAGGCGGGCGAGGACTTACCGCGTTTCATACGGCGCTCTCCCGTTTACGCAGCGCCTTGAAGACCGCAGAGAACTCTCCGCGATTAATTTTGGTGGAAGCGGGGGACTATCGCATCGATGCGGCCCGTTTCACCATAGACGTGGACGAGTTTGACACCTCCCTGGCCAATGCGCGTGCCAGCACGAATGACGAAGCGACGGCGCGTTATTATCAACAGGCCATTAACCTGTACAACGGCGAATACCTGCAAAATTTTTACTACGATTGGATCTTCCCGGAACGCAGGCGATTAACACAGGCTTACCTTGGTTCCCTGCGGACGCTCGCAGATCATCATTATGCACACCGCCGCTATACACGTTCGCTTGAATTATTGGAACGCGCGCTGCGCGTAGATAGCCTGCAGGAAGACCTGCAGTGTCAGGCTTTGCGCGCTTATGCCGCTTTGGGCGATCGCGCGGGGCTGATCAACCAATATCAGGAGTTGAAGCGTGTTCTTGCCAAAGAGCTGGATATGGTGCCCCTGCCGGCGACAGAAACCCTTTATCAAAAACTGCTGCAAAACTTTAAAAGTTAATAAAACCTCAAATCCAATTGATTATTTGTGTGCCAAAATGGCCGAACCATTAGCCTATCCGGATCTTCGTTTAATCCGCTGCAGCAGGGATCGGGCTTGTTTTTTTCTGTGGCCACAACCCCTTATAGGCGATGAATTGAATGGCAACATACATGATCGTCTTGGGGATCATCAACATGCCGATCGTAGGCATGGTGCGCGCGAATAAAATGACAGGGGTGTAGAAAAGGAATGAGAAAAATACGCAGTAGCCCATCCAGCGGAATAGCCGGTCTTTGGTTTTGATCGAATCACGCAAATAAAGATACAACACTCCCACGCCCAGGATCACAAGGAACAAATTTCGGAACGGCCCCCAAAAAAAGGGCGGAACACTGTTGCCCCAATCATTTTGCGGAAATGCCATCACAATAAAACGCAGCGGTACGCTCGCGAGCAGGATGTATTCCAGAAGTCCGAACTTTTCATTGTAGCGTGCCTTCCAAATGTACAGCATGACAACATAGAAAAATGTGACCGTGATCGCGGTCGCCAGCGCGCCCAGACCGACCAGCAGACTATTTTTTTCCAATCCGCCGAGAACATAGGCGGCAACACGGAAACCGACATGGCCGGTGTCACCCAGGGCAAGTAAAACGAACGCCCATCGAAAAAGCCCGGCGATACGCAAATTCGGTTTTGCGACCTCTCCCATCCGCATGGACATTATCACGGTCATCGTCCAGACGACGATGAGATACAGGATGTTGAATCCGATCTCGACATAAATGCGTAATTCTTCAGACATTATTCCTCCAGAACAGGTAAGGATCTATTTTTAAGCCTGTTCCATTTTAGCAGAATTCTGATGGTGCGTGACAAAAAGCACAAAAGGAAGTTGGTGCAATTTCAACCGTTTGTTATTTTGAGTGGCGGCGAAAAATCCTGTTTGCCTTAAATCTGTTCTTTCGACCGGTGGGAGAAATCTTGCCCGACAACGGTGAAGATCTCTCTTCGAAGAACACTTGGTGAAACGACAAAGAGGCGCGCTTCTCGAATACCGATCCTGATGCTTTTTCGGGAATGACGCCGGCTAAATCGCCGCCTCTTCGATGACTGTTTTGGCATTCTTCTCCATATAGATCGCATAGAAAATTCCACCCACGATCAGGGAAGCCCCCGTTATAAATTTAAGATCGATATTTTCTGATAGAACGAGGATTCCCAGCAGTACTGAAACCAAAGGCTGTATCGGGTAAAAGAGTGAGCAGGTGCTCGCATCAACCAGGGATAGGCTTTTATTCCAGAGAAAACCCGGGATCGCGGTACATATTGCGCCCAGGTAGAGCACGCTCAGAATACTTACCGTTGAGAACAACCCGGCATGGGGTGTGAACAGCATCTCATACCCGGCGAACGGCAAAGAAGCAGCGGTTGCGATCAGGATCGCAAAGGTTGTGACCACGATCGGGTCATATTTTTTTGTAATTTTTCGCACGGTAATTGCAGTAATGGCCCATAACAAAACCGAAGCCAGTGAAAACGCCACCCCCCAGGTAGTTCCAGTAGACTGGGCACCACCGAGAATTATGTAAACACCGGTCAGGGAGGCGATGCCGGCGAGTACCTTGCTGAGCGTTAATTTTTCCTTGAGCAGTACGACAGCGAAAAGTGTTATGAAGATCGGATTCATGGAATTAACCAGGGAGGCCACGGATGCCCCGGCGTACTTCGTCCCAAAAACCTGGGAGCCCACGGCGATGAAGTAGCCAAAAATGCCAATGAACAGGAATGATTTTCGATCCTCCGCTTCGATTTTCATGTTCTTTTTGCCAATAAAACAAATCGCCAGAAGGATCATACAGGCGATGGAGTAGCGGGAAAACAATAATGTAATTGGGGGAATGGTTTTTAGCGCGATACGGGT
>CAYLOW010000033.1:0-20402 GCA_964385315.1 uncultured Anaerolinea sp. | reverse complement strand
TCAAACCGTGAGCTGTGGCTGTTCTTCAAACCAACGTAACCTACTGTTTACTACTGTATATAAAATAACACACTAACCGGCATAAGTCAATCAAAAACGCGCACCAATATTACGGGTATAATCTTTCTCTTATGAACTTCTTAATCACCGGAGTTGCAGGATTCCTCGGTTCCTCTCTTGCAAACCACCTTGCCCGCGAGGGTCACCAGGTCCGAGGGCTTGACGATCTATCCACAGGCGATCCTCAGGCGCTTGTGCCTGATGTCCACTTTACGCGCGGAGATGTGAACGATCGTCCAAAATTATGGACTTTGCTGCAAGATGTGGACGTAGTCTACCACCTTGCAGCGCGTGTTTCAGTACAGGAATCCATTTTATACCCGCGTGATTACAATGGAGTCAACGTAGGCGGAACGGTGGCATTGATGGAAGCCATCCGCGATGTGGGAGTCAAACGCGTCGTTCTGGCATCGTCCGGGGCTGTATACGACGACCTGGGCGACTCAACGCTAATCGAGTCTGCCACCCCTAATCCGCGCTCCCCGTATGCTGTTTCAAAACTTGCGGCGGAATACTACGTGCGCACCATTGGCAGGTTATGGGGCATCGAAACCGTCAGCCTACGAATTTTCAACGCGTATGGACCAGGACAACACCTGCCGCCCTCCCACCCTCCTGTTGTGCCGCATTACCTGCGTCAAGCCCAGCGCGGCGGGACATTGGTGGCGCATGGCGATGGGAATCAAACCCGCGATTACATTTATGTGGATGACACGATCAGCGCAATGGTTGCCGCATCCACTGCCCCAAATATCAACGGTCTGGTCATCAATGTTGGCTCGGGGATAGAGACATCCATCAATGATTTGATCCGTCTCGTTATAGATGTGACCAACAGCAATGCCAACGTTGTCTATAATGCGCAAACCTCAGGTGGTGTCTCCCATATGAAAGCTGATCTGAATCTCGCAAGGGAAAAGCTGCGCTTCCAGCCTTCGATCAAGCTGGAGGAGGGATTAAGATTGACTCTTCAAAGAGACCCAAGATTTAAGTAACCTGGTTGCTTTTATTCAGGTTATTCAAATACCTACTTGTCAACAACACATTCATGGTTCTCCCAATTTCATTCTACAATCGTCCCACCCTGACAGTTGCTCGTGAACTTCTCGGCACACGACTTGTGCGGATTTTGGATGGGGTGAAGTTAATTGGCATGATCATTGAAACCGAGGCATATTTTGGCTTTGATGATCTGGCCAGTCATGCAAAAGCGGGCAGGACAATTCGTACGGCTCCCATGTTTGGGCCGCCAGGGCATGCCTATATTTACTTCACATATGGCAATCATTGGATGCTAAACGCAGTCACTGAGCAGGAAGGATTCCCGGCGGCAGTTTTGATCCGCGCGATACAGCCGATTGAAGGGATTGAGATCATGATGAAGAGGCGTGGCGGACGCGATACACTGGGTCCCGGTAAACTGACGCAGGCATTGGGGATCACAAAAAGAGAAAATAATGACAATCTGGCAGAATCAGGCTCCGGATTATGGATCGAGGAAGGGCACGTCATCCCGAAAAAAAGCGTGACGATTACCCCCCGGGTGGGTTTAAACAAAACACCAGAGCCGTGGTTATCCAAACCCTGGCGATTTTTAGTGAATGAATATTTTTAAGGAGAATTCTTATGGGTCTTTTGGAAGGTAAAAACGCACTTATTTTTGGTCTGGCAAATGACAAGTCCATTGCATGGGGAATTACACAGGCATTCAAGCGCGAAGGCGCGAACCTGGGAATCAGTTATGCAGGTGAAATTCTTGAGCGCCGCGTAAAGCCGCTTGCTGAACAGGTGGGCTGCAAGTGGGTCGAAGAGTGTGACGTGACGAGCGATGACCATATTGCTGCGGCTGTTGAAAATGCCGCGAACTATTTTGGCAAAATTGATGTACTGGTTCATTCCATTGCCTTCGCGGGACGCGATGAATTGAGTCGGCCGTTTCACGAAACTAGCCGCGAAGGATTCAAAAATGCGCTGGAAATCAGCGCCTTCTCACTCGTTGCTTTAACCCATGCTTTTTTACCGATCATGAACCCCGGTGCGTCCATCATTTGCCTGACTTATTATGGTTCGGTTAAGGTTGTGCCCTTTTACAATGTAATGGGTGTGGCAAAAGCCGCTCTGGAATCTTCCACCCGATATTTGGCATATGATCTCGGCCCCAAAAAGGTCCGCGTCAATGCCATTTCGGCTGGTCCAATCCGCACGCTGGCGGCGGCAGGCGTGGGCGGCTTTCGCGACATGTATAAACATTTTGCAGACATGGCTCCCTTGCGTGAAAATGTAAGCATCGAAGATGTGGGCAACTCGGCAGTATTCCTTGCTTCAGATCTGTCAAGCCATATCACTGGGGAAGTTTTATATGTAGACTCGGGATTTAATACGCTCGGAGTTCAAATCAGTGAAAAGGTTGATTAAGGCGGTAAAGGGGTAACGCTTGAACACTGGGACACGTAGACAAAATATGTTTACGTGTCCTTTTTTTACCTGTCTACCTGTTCTACCTGTCTGCGCTTTTCAAGGTAAAATTACTTTAATATGTTCAAACGTAACACAACACCTACAGAAACAAATCCTCAACCTGTACAAGCTGTCGAGCGCATTACCTCGGTACTTGGTTCGGGAGTCATCTGGCATGGTTCGATAAACGGTTCGGGCGGTGTCCGTATTGAAGGTGCCTTCGAAGGCGAGATTGCCCTGCGTGGCATGTTGGTCGTCGGCGAGACAGGACGTGTTACCTGCCAGAACGTGCGTGCCAATACGGTCATCGTGGCAGGCGCAATACGCGGCAATATCACCACCCAAAAATTGGAGATCCGCGCCTCGGGACGGGTTTGGGGGGATGTGGTCACAACTGCCTTCGTGACCGAAGAAGGCGCCTTCCTGCGCGGACAGATTCGCATGGAGGAAACAGTTGACCTAGATCTTGAATCTGTGCCTGATTCCACGCCTTCTGAAACCACCCAAGCCGAGACCATGGCCGCAGCACCAATTCAAATTCCCGAGGTCAAACCAGCTGTAGAATCCACGCAGAAGCTCATGCGAAAAAAGAAACCTGAAGCTTGAATTACCCATAGGGACACGGCAACGCTGTGTCCCAAAATTGTTACCCATGAAATACAACGACCTCCACATCCAAACCCAACGCGAATTCCCAAACAATGCGCGGACTCAAGGCTTCGGCTGGCTTGTCCGCGCGGGATATTTGACTCGTGAAAATCAACTCCTGCCACTTGGAGAACTGGCTGTTTCAAAACTGAAAAGTCTGGCAAAAGAATCTGATTTCCTATCCCGGATTTCCCTGCCCTTTCTTCACAACGAACATGAAACATTCTTCCCGCTTGATACAGGATCGCTTGAAATCATCCATTGTCCGGCGTGCGGCTATACCGGGCGAATTGAACTCGTCCCGATTCAAAAATCACCTTTTTCACACGAGGAACAACTTCCAATTGAAAAAGTCTTAACTCCCGATTGTCACACCATAGAAGCTCTGGCGAACTTCCTGAAAATTCCAAAAGAGAGAACCGCCAAAGCCTTGATGTACAGCCGTGTCTCGGATAAAAAATTTATCTTTGTTGTTATACGCGGCGATATGCAAATGAGTGAAGCCAAGTTGAAAACCGTCGTTGGTGATGTCTGTGCGGCGACAGCAGAGGAAATATCCAACTCGGGTGCGGTGGCGGGTTATGCTTCACCCGTGGGATTAAAAAATGCACTCATCCTTGTGGATGACCTCATACCGCAATCGCCAAACCTGGCAGCTGGCGCAAATGAGACAGGGTATCACCTGGTCAATACGAATTGTGGACGGGACTATTCCCCCGAAATTATCGCGGATCTAATTCAAGCCCGGAATGGTGACGCCTGCATAGACTGTGGCAACCCGCTTTCAGCCGCCGCCGCGTTGAGTTTGACCACGCCTTCAGAATTTCATTTTGAGAATATTCTGCTCGCCCTTGCCGAGACTCATCACGATGACAAGGGTCTCGCCTTCCCTAGACCCGCTGCTCCATTAGATGTGTATTTAATGCACATAGCTGGTAAACAACTTGACACTCGCGGCCAAGCTGAAGTAATTTACAACGACCTGCAAACCTCTGGACTCAATGTTCTATTCGATGACCGGGACGAACGCGCAGGAGTCAAATTCAACGACGCAGACTTGATCGGATGTCCGGTGAGGATTACGATGGGCGAAAAAGCGCTCCAAAATGGGATGGTAGAATTAAAGTTCCGCAACGAAAAAGAAAACAAACTTATAGCTTTGGAAAAAATAATTGAGGAAGTATTGTAAGAACGGGGCATCCCACCCTTACAATAAAATAATATGACCCAAATGAAAATCTCCATGTCCTCCCCTGATCTGAACGACGCAGACCGTCAAGCGGTGATCAACGTAATCAACACGCCCATCTTGAGCATGGGTAAATATACCGCCGATTTTGAAAACGCCTTCTGCGATCTGACAGGTGCGAAACACGCCATTGCTGTCAACTCTGGAACTGCAGGACTTCACCTGTGTGTCCGCGCTGCCGGAATTTGTGCAGGCGATCTGGTAATCACCACCCCTTTCTCATTCGTGGCCTCAACAAATGCGCTTCTTTTTGAAGGGGCTATCCCTATCTTTGTGGATATTGACCCACGGACTGGAAATATAAATCCGGAACTGGTTGCAGACGCGGTGAAAAATATTGGGAAGTATCATCCGAGAAAGGCGCCGAAGGGCCAGGGGAGGTTGAAAGCGATCCTGCCTGTTGATGTTTTCGGCCAGCCTGCCGACATGGATGCTATAAACACCATTGCGAAAGAACATGGTCTGGCTGTCATTGAAGATTCGTGTGAAGCCCTGGGTGCGACATACAAGGGCAAACATGCTGGCACCCTCGGTGAATTTGGCGTATTTGCCTTTTATCCGAACAAACAGATCACAACGGGCGAAGGCGGCGTCATTATCACCAGCGACGATGAAGCTGCGCATTTCATGCGCGCCTTACGCAATCAGGGCCGTGCGCCTGGCGATACCTGGTTGCAGCACACACACCTCGGTTACAATTACCGTATAGACGAAATGTCTGCGGCAATGGGCGCTTCGCAAATGTCGCGGCTGAATGAAATTCTCTCAAAACGGGAAAAAGTTGCAGCATGGTATAACGCGGGGTTATCTCAAATTGCAGGAGTGGAAACCCCGTTCATTGAATCCTTCACAACGCGCACGTCATGGTTCGTCTACGTCATTCGTTTTGATAAAAAGATCAACCGTGATGATATGGCAAAAAAACTCGAAGCAAGTGGCATTCCTGTCCGGCCGTATTTTTTGCCGATCCATTTACAGCCGTATATGGTTGAAAAATTTGGCGGACACGAAGGTGACTTCCCCATAACCGAAGACTTGGGCAAACGCGGGCTCGCGATCCCCTTCAGTGGTGTGATGACCGAAGAGCAAGTAAATTATGTCTGTAAAATTATTCGTGAAGAAGTGGGTAAATAATATTTATACTTCACCCTGCTTTATTTATCCTTTTCCCCCATGAATATCGGTCATTTTCCTCCACCCAAACAACGCGGATTGATCATCCACAGCGTGGTCATCATGGTGTTAACGATCATTGCCGTCATTGGGTTCATCAACCTCACCCGCGCCGATGTTGGGCCTGCATTTTTGGTTTCGCTCCTGGTTGCACTGATTTCATTCACGCCAATCCCGTTTTTTGTGTATCGCGCATATTCTTTGTTTAACGCAGATTATTACCTGGACCGGGACAGCCTTTCGATCAAATGGGGTTTGCGAATAGAAGATATTCCTCTAAATGACATTGAATTCATCCGCTCGTCAGATGATCTGACAACCCCGCTTCCATTACCTGTTCTGCGAATGCCTGGAGGGCTGTTGGGCATGCGCCGGCACCACGACCTCGGCCCGGTTGAATTTCTGGCAGCCGACTCAAAAAAACTATTGCTTGTGGCAACAGCCAAGCGTGTATTCGTCATTTCACCTGAAAACCCTGCCGGGTTGACGCAAACTTTTGCCCGCGCAACCGAACTGGGGAGCCTTACTCCGGCTGAGCCCAAATCGGTGTATCCGTCCTTTGTAATCACTCAGGCATGGGCAAGCGGTCTGGCACGTTACTTCTGGTTAACAACTCTCTTTCTTAACATGGGTTTATTCATCTGGGCAAGCCTCATCATCCCATCCACACCGCTTGTTGCCCTGGGACCACAATTTGCGGGAACCATAATTGAAACAGTCCCGTCCTCACAGCTAATTATTTTTCCAGTCGCAAGCCTTTTACTTTCCGTGGCAGGCTGGATCGCGGGTTTATATTTCTTCCGGTGGGAAAAACAACGCGTGCTGGCTTTCATCCTTTGGGGTTCAAGCATGCTGATGAGTTTATTATTTCTACTCTCCGTACTTTTCGTCATCACCGCACCCATGTAAAGAAAACTCGAATTATGCAACTATCCCTCGGCTTCCTCTTCGCAATTATTATCGCCGCCCTCGCGTATCGCGCCCACAGTTTGAACAAAAGTGGGGCCATCGCTGCTGCTGTGACAGGTACGATCATCTTTGGCGTCGGTGGCCTTGGTTGGGCTATTTTACTGCTCGCTTTTTTTATCACATCCTCCGGCCTCAGCCGCGCCTTCAAAAAACGCAAACAGGGCCTCGACGAAAAATTTTCAAAAGGACATGAGCGTGACGCAGGACAGGTTTTTGGCAATGGCGGGATCGCCACTGCACTCGCTGCGCTTCATTTTTTCTATCCAAACGAACCGTGGACCTGGATAGGCTTTGCCGCAGCCCTTGCCGCAGTAAATGCGGATACCTGGGGGACCGAACTTGGAGTTTTAAATCCGCATTCGCCGCGCATGATTACAAACTTAGCCAAAATAGTGGAAAAAGGCACATCGGGTGGAATATCCTTGATTGGCACGATCTCTGCCCTTGCAGGATCCGCCTTGATTGCCATGCTTGCTGCGCTGCCCCCCATCTTGAACATGAATGAAGGATCAAATACCTTTGATCCCGTTTCGATATTCATCATCGTTACTTTGGCAGGGCTGGCTGGCGCACTTTTTGACTCCTTCCTTGGCGCTACAGTACAGGCTATGTACTACTGCCCCACTGATGAAAAAGAGACCGAGAAACACCCGCTTCACACCTGCGGCACACCCACCATCCACATCCGCGGCTGGAAATGGCTTGACAATGACTGGGTTAATTTCTCATGCGGGGTATTTGGTGCAATCATTTCTTTCATAATAATAGGTCTCTTTTAATCATGCTGCCTTCATCAAAGCCAGTCCTGGTCACAGGTGCCAGCGGATTCGTCGCCTTGCATACCATTATCCAACTTCTTCAACAAGGCTATAACATTCGTGCAACATTGCGGACGCTTTCGCGTGAATCCGAAGTCCGCGAGACAATTTCCAAACATGTAGAAATAGACAATGGGCTCGAAATCGTCACAGCAGACCTGATGCAAGACACAGGATGGGACCGTGTCATGCTTGGCTGCGAATCTGTTTTACATATCGCATCTCCTTTCCCTTTGCTCGAGCCAATAAACGAAGATGAACTTATCCTGCCCGCCGTGCAGGGAACCCAGCGAGTCCTCCGCGCCGCACACAAGGCAAATATAAAACGGGTGGTGATTGTCTCGTCGGTTGTGGCAGTTTCAGCAGGCCGGAACGGCGAAAACCGAACCTTCAATGAAAGCGACTGGTCGATCATCGAAAATAACATCGGCGCATATTCAAAAAGCAAGACTCTTGCCGAACGCGCCGCATGGGATTTTATTAACGGCGTTGAAAATACAAACACAATGGAGATGGTCGCCATTAACCCACCGCTGATTTTGGGCCCCCTGCTAAACAAGGACTTCCCCACCTCCGCCGAGTTGATCCGCACCTTTATGCTGGGACAAGTCCCGGGCGTGGCACGACTCAAAATGGGAATTGTGGACGTTCGCGATATTGCATCTGCCCTCATCCTCGCCATGACCACTCCCGAAGCTGCGGGCAATCGCTTCATTTGTCCCGCTGCCACCTTGTGGATCAAGGAGATCGCTGACATCCTTTCCAATAAATATGCAGGACGCGGGTATAAAATTCCGGTAATACAATTCCCCTCAATTTTAGTCCGCCTGCTTGGGTTAATTGATAAAAAAGTCGCCCTTGTCGCGGGCAATTTAAATTGGGACTACGGCCTTTCAAATGAAAAAAGTAAACGCATACTCAAATGGACACCGCGTAAGGCGGAAGAAGCAATTCTTTCAATGGCTGAAAGTTTGATCGAACAGGGTTTTGTATAAATTTACAGGAGCAACCATGAACTATCTACCCAACGAATCACGTTATCAATCCATGCAATACAATCGTGCCGGTCGCAGCGGGCTTAAACTTCCAGCCGTCTCACTCGGTTTGTGGCACAACTTCGGCGGTGTGGATAATTTCTCCAACAGCCGGGCAATGCTTTTGCGCGCGTTTGACCTCGGTATTACGCATTTGGATCTTGCCAATAATTACGGTCCTCCTCCCGGCTCAGCCGAAGAAACTTTTGGGCAGATCATGGAAAAAGATTTACGCCCATTCAGGGATGAACTTATCATTTCATCCAAAGCAGGCTATACCATGTGGGACGGCCCCTACGGAGATTGGGGTTCGCGCAAATATTTGATTTCCAGCCTTGATCAAAGCCTCCAGCGCATGGGACTGGATTATGTGGATATTTTCTACCACCACCGACCTGACCCGGAAACTCCCCTGGAAGAAACCATGCAAACGCTTGATTACGTAGTCCGCAGTGGACGGGCGCTTTACGTGGGCATCTCAAATTATCCCGCCGAAAAAGCACGTGAAGCCGCAAAAATCCTGCGTCAACTTGGCACTCCCTGCCTCATCCATCAGCCCTCCTACAGCATGTTCAACCGCTGGGTAGAAGATGGTCTGCTGGACACATTGATGGAGGAAGGAATTGGCTGTATTGCCTTCTCACCCCTTGCCCAGGGCTTGCTCACTGATAAATATCTTGGAGGTGGAATCCCCGAAGGTTCACGAGCATCCAAAGCCCACGGATTTCTCAAGCCCGCCAACATCACCGATGAGAAATTAAATAAAGTCCGCAAGTTAAATGATCTCGCCCGGACACGTGGACAAACCCTTGCGCAAATGGCCCTGGCCTGGGTTCTACGTCACCAAGTTATGACCTCCGTTTTGATCGGCGCAAGCAAAGTATCACAGATCGAAGATGCCGTCGGCACATTGCAGCGTCTAGATATCTCGAACGATGAATTACAGCAAATTGAAGTTATTCTAAAAAATTAAACCAGCAATTCCTCACCCGTTAAATCGCAGGAATTCCTCACATGCTAAAAAGACTCCCCTCCCTCACCTTCATGCTGGGCAATATCATCGTGCTTGCAGGACTTGCCTTGCTCGCCTATCTCGGGTTCTACAACCGTTACTGGGCGGATGATTGGTGTTACAGCGCAGACGCACGCACGCTTGGTACGATCCCTGCCACCCTGCAATATTTTGACACCGAAAAAACGGGGTACTCTTCCAACCGCTATTCACTCACATTCTTCTCTGCGCTTATAGAAAACCTGCTTGGTATGTTTGGCAATCAACTTGTTGCCGCACTGACCATCATCCTATGGCTCGGCGGATTATTCTGGATCGGATGGAATCTCTCCCGCCTGATGAAACCCCTCCCCGTCAGCTTACTCCTCCTCGCCACGGGTATTTTGCTTTTCTATACCCTTTATCTCTCGCCTCAGCGCTTTCAAATTTTATACTGGCGTTCAGGCGTACTTCCCTACAGCACCGCCATCATCTTCTGGCTTTATTTACTTGGCTTCATCACCAGGCAGATGACTCTCCCAAACCCGGCGCGCTGGGTCAACTTCATTGTGGCGCCGCTCGCATTCATCGCGGCGGGGCTGGGCGAAATAAGCTGTGTTTTTCTATTCAGTGGCACAACCCTTTTGCTTATCGGCACATGGTTCGCAAAAAAATCAACAACTCTGGCGGGCAAAAAAGACTGGGCTGAAAATTCTTTCCAGACACTTTTCGTCACCTGGATATTCCTTCTGCTCGGTATGGCCGCATTGATCTTATCCCCATCCAATGCGCGCATCGCAAATATGGATGTAAAACAAAGCAGCCTGCTCTCGGTCCCATTCACTTCCCTGCGGCACGGATTTGCCTTCATCCTTCTATCTTTGAAAGGGCTGCCCCTGCCGCATGCCTTCTTTATCGGTATGATGACAAGCCTTGGCACTCTCTCAGTTGATGAGCAAAAACCCACACTAAACTTGAAACGGACAGCGGTTTTGTTGATATTCGCCGCATTGATCACTTTCCTGCTGATCGTCGCCATCCAGGCTCCAAGCGCCTATTTTTATAGTGCCACTCCCGATCCGCGCGGGCAATCTCTTGCGCGTTTCACCCTCCTCCTCGGTCTGGCGGTCATGGCATGGATCACAGGGATATGGGTTGCTGAAAATCTGCCGGGCAAGTGGCTGACAATCGTCTCCATGGTTGTCTTGCTGGCTGGTCTGGCATATACCACACGCAGCATCAATACCATCTACGGTGATCTCGATGGTTTCCTCTATCGTGCCCAGATCTGGGATGAACGGGATGCCATCATCAAAGAAGCAAAAGCGCAGGGCATCCTGCTGGTCGAAGTCCCAGCCATTGATACAGGCGCAATTCACACCCGTGACATGTTCGGCTCCACAGGCAAAGGCTGGAATCAATTCTCAGAAAACTGCGGCGCTCGTTACTATGGCGTGGATGGATTAAAAGTTAAGCAATAGCTTCATCCCGCGAGTTTTCGAGGTGCATGTGAAACACAAATACAGACTGAATTAACCTGAAAGTAAAGAGAAAAACAAGAGGGCTGCAAATCCAAAGTTAAACACCCGCCTGAATTTAAGGTAAAATATGTCCACTGGGGCGATGGCGGAATAGGCAGACGCAACGGACTTAAAATCCGTCGGTAGTGATACTGTGAGGGTTCGACCCCCTCTCGCCCCACAAAAAGCAACCGCGTCCTTTGAATTATCAAAGGACGCGGTTGCTTTTAAGTCTTCTGTTTTTCTATTCGATACCATCATAAATATGATCGAGGACTTCGGCGCTTACATCGAAGACCGAACCGTTTTCAGGGATGGCCTCCTTTGTCATCCAATCGGGAATGCGGTCATCTTTCGCGGTAAATCCTGCCCGGCGATTGAATTCCCGTTCCATCTTGATGGTTTGTTTTCCCAATTCCTGCAGGATATTATCGGGTAGATCATCCCAGCCGTAGCGTGCTTTAAGTAGACGTTTCACCACGCCATCAGGCGTGGCAGCATAACCAAAACCTGCGAAGATGCATGCGCCAAGTGTGTCGTAACCAGCCATGTTCAACTGGGCATTAAGCGAAATATCACGCTGCACATTCGGGTCGAGATGATTGACCTGTGCGCGAATAGTCAAACCACAGGTGTGATCTGCTCCCTGCGGTGTGGTTGCGTATGTAATACCGGTGCCCTTGATCGAACGCGGTTCATATGCAGACATGGCCTGTCGCTTCACAACCGGCACGTGAATAATATTATATTTATCTCCCATATCCGCCGCGCCATCACCAAGTTTACGTCCCAGCTCTGTACCGCTGCGCATTTCATCAATCAACTTTAAGGCATCATCCCCATTGCCCCAACGCATCAAACCTGCTTCAGCAGCAACACCCAGCGCTGCGCCAACTTCAATGGAGTCAAGCCCAAGGTCATTGACATGCCAGTTTAAACGCCCGATGATATCCAGTGAATCAATATCAAGGTTTGTGCCCATTAAGCCAATCGTTTCGTATTCCAGCGGTGAGACGATCACCTTGCCATCCTCCCCGCCGAAAACATTTGAACACTTAATGGTACAACCAGCCATGCAGGCATGTGATGGGTCAGAAGGTTTCCCGCGGGTCAGAGTAAACTCACGCAAGGTCTCGCCGCTGATCTTTTCCACCTGCTCAAATGTTCCCCGCGAAAAATTATGCGTTGGGAGGGCCGCGAAGTTCTGGGTCATCTGCGCCATTGCAGCAGTGCCATAATCACGATAAGTTAAGGATTGAGGATGATCCATGACGGATTTTGTGTAATCTTTTTGAGCAGATTTAAACGCTTCTGGATCAACAATGGTTGGTTTCTGGCCCCCGGCATGGTCAAACACCACAGCTTTTAACCCTTTCGCGCCCATGACTGCACCAAGACCGCCGCGGGCGGCGATACGGGATGGAATTTTATCCTTATCCAAATTCTGGATACCCGCTGATTTCATCCGCATTTCCCCGCCTGGACCGATCAACGCAATGGCAACTTTATCCCCATATTTTTGGACCAATTTTGACGCAGTATCATACACGCCAAGCCCGGCTAGGTCATCTGCCTTTTCCCATTTTGCACCGTTCAAAGAAAGATGTAAAACCCAATAGCCGTACTTCCCGGGCTGGTCTTCGATAATCAGCGCATGCATGCCCATGTGTGCCATATGCAAACCTGTCCGTCCGCCTGCATTGGCTTCCTTGATTCCGCCTGTCAATGGAGATTTGCCGCCAATTGAAATTCTGTCGGTGGAGGAAAGCATATGTCCAACCAACAGGCCAGGGGCAAAGATAAGTTTATTCTCAGTACCAAGCGGATCGCACTTTGCATCCACTTCATCGAGCATGATACGTGTGAGTAATCCGCGCCCGCCAAGGCGAACCCATGATTCAGGAACAGGTTCCCGCCTAAGTTCTTGTGTTCTCACATTAATTCGCCATATTTGACTCATGATCATTTCTCCAATGATTACACTTCTTCAACGGATTTACGAAATATATGCCTGTGTAATCTGACGATTCAATGATTAAACATCACACAGGTAGGCATCTTGATCCGGCGGTTTTTTAACTTTATCCAAATAGTGACTGAACCGCCTCACGGAAAACCTTGGTGTGATAGTCCACGTCTTCCTGTGTGGTTTCAGGTGAAATAAGAGCCATGTTGTGGAAGGGCGTCATCAGGATACCGCGATTGAGTGAAAAGAGGTGCATGTAGCGGTCAAGTTCATGGTCAATGGCAGCCGCAGCCTGTCCGCCGTTCCTTGGCGGGGTTGGACGAAACCAATACTCGGAGCGGTTTCCAAGTCGTTTGACGATCCATGGCAGGTCAAACTCCCTGATCACGCCTTCGACACCCGCGGTGAATTGTTCCTGAAGCGCGATGGCTTTGGTATAAAACTCCTCAGTGAGAACGTTTTGCAATGTGGCTTTCATTGCCGCAATGGACAGGGCGTTACCAGCCAGGGTACCGCCAATACCGCCCACATCTGAATCTTCGAGAACCAGTTTTGAGTTAAAGGCTTGCAATACCTCTTCAGTAAAGCCATAAATCGCCGCCGGGACGCCCCCGGCGAGGGGTTTGCCAAGGGTCAGGAAATCAGGCTTGAGACCATGGGCGGCTGTATACCCGCCGGGCCCAGTGCAAATGGTATGTGTCTCGTCAATGATCAGGTATGTCCCATATTTTCGGGTAATTTCCCGCAAAGCATCAAGATAACCCGGGTCAGGGTGGATAATGCCGATGTTGGTCATAACAGGTTCGGCAAGCACCGCGGCGACATCACGCGCAGACAACGCAGTCTCGAGCGCAGCGATGTCATTGAACTCTATTACCTTGGTGGTTTGCAATGGATCAACCTGCGGACCCATGTTGTTGGCTCGTGACCTGGGCGTACCTTCTTCATCAAGTGTGATGAAGGTTTCATCCACCGTGCCATGATAACAATAATTGAAGACCAGCACCTTTGGGCGTTCTGTGATCATGCGCGCCATGCGTAGCACAAATCGGTTGGCGTCGGTTGCGGTTAAAGTAAACTGCCAGAAGGGCAAGCCAAAGCGGCGTTGAAGCTCCTCGCCAACTTCGATCACATCTTCATACGGCAGCATAAGAGTGATGCCTTTTTGAATTTGCTCGACAATGGCTTTGAGAGTAGGGCCAGGCGCGTGCCCAGTCATTGCCCCTGTATCGCCAAGGCATAAGTCAACGTAGGAATTACCGTCCACATCCGTAAAATGAGCGCCTTTGGCCTCCTTGACGAATACAGGAAATGACCCCGCCCAGCGGATCATCCACAACATTGGCACACCGCCTGCCAATGACCTGCCTGCGCGCAAATAAAGCTCATAGGATTTTGGGTGGTTTTTGTGGAAGAGTTGTTCTTCCTGTTTAAGAAGCGATTCGAGATGGGAACGATTTAGAGGTTGTGTCATGATATATAGGTTTATCTGTCAAAAGTCGAAAGTCATGAGACTTTCGACTTTTGACCTTTGATTATTTGACGCTTTCCTTCAGCGCTTCGGCAAAAATCTTTAAGCCGTCATTGATCTGTCCGGAAGTCACATTCAACGGCGGAATCCAGCGCAAGGTATTGTCATACGTGCCGCAGGAAAGAAGCAGCAAGCATTGCTTTTCAGCAGATTGTATGATCTGTTTAACCATCGGCTTGGCTTTCGCCTGGCTTCCATCCACGATGAACTCAGTGCCGATCATAAGACCCAATCCGCGTACATCGCCGATCTGCGGGTATTCTTCCTGCAATTTACGCAGGCCCGTAACCAGCTGTATACCGCGTTCTGTCGCATTTTCCAGCATCTTCTCGTCGCGCATGGCTTTGATCGTTGCAACAGCTGAAGCGCAGGCAACGGCATTTCCGCCATAGGTACCGCCAATTGAACCGACATCCAGTTTCTTCATGATCTCGGTGCGGCTAAAAACTCCTGAGAGCGGCATGCCGGAGGCAAGCCCCTTTGCAGCGGTAATAATATCCGGAACAACACCAAAGTGCTCAAAGGCAAACCATTTGCCAGTGCGTCCAAACCCGGATTGCACCTCATCGAAAATGAGCATAATGCCATGTTTGTCACAAATCTCCCTCAGACCTTTCATGAACGAGGCGGGCGGTACGATATACCCGCCCTCACCCATTACCGACTCGATCAGAATGGCGGCTGTATCTTTGGGAGCGGTCTGCGAAACAAGTAAATACTCAAGTTGCTCCAACGCATATGCCGAGGCTTTTTCCTCGCTCATGCCCAGGTGAAACGCGTATGGGAAGGGGCTGACAAATATCCCCGCAGGCAGCGGGCCAAACCCCGTGCGATATCCCGTCTTGGATGTGGTTAACGCCATGGTCGCGTGCGTTCGTCCATGGAACGAACCATTGAAGACGATGATATTTTGTCTGCCTGTGGTGGCTTTGGCAATTTTCACCGCGTTCTCCAGTGCTTCCGCGCCGGAATTGGTAAAGTAAAAGCTATCGATCGAAGGAGGCACGATCTTTCTGAGTTCCTCGATCAATTGCAGCATCGGCTTGTGGATGACAATGTTCGCCTGCGCATGCAGGAACAAACCGGCCTGTTCACGGATCGCTTCGACGACTTTCGGATGGCAATGACCTGTATTGGTTACTCCAATTCCGCTGGTGAAGTCCAGCAGTTTTTTTCCGTCGTCGGTGTAGATGTATGAACCTTCAGCCCGGTCAGCAACAAAATTAAAAATGCGCGACCAGGCAGGGGTCATATGGGGAAAATTATCCTGATAAAGTTGATTAGTCATACATACCTTCTTGAGAGAATTTTTTGCGTGTTGCGCACACGTGATCGTCTATACAACACGCTGCATATTACACGGGCAGGTATTCTGCCGCCCATTCAATATCATGTTTCTTGAGTGTTTCACGGGTTGGCGCGCCATCAGAGTTCAAGCCTGCGAGCTTGTAGTAATGATCGATGGCAGAATCAACTTCTTCATGGGTCAAGGCGAAACCCGCAGTGGGACCCGTTCCAGCCAATTTTTTGAAGAATTTCTTTGGCAGTTTATCGTCCTTGCGTCCCAGCCCCTCGCGGGCATTAAAGGTGCGGAAAAGATCTATGCGGCGGCGTCCAACTTCCATCAATTCTTCAACGGTCAGATCCCACCCGGTAACAGCTTTCATCATATCAACAGTTTCGTTGGGACCATAGAGCGTCCAGGTGGGGCCATAAACAAATTGGCAGAGCTCAGCAGAATCCATCATTGAGTAAAAAACTTCGGTTTCATACGCGAAGCGGACTTTTTCTTCAGTGAGGCTATATGCGGGTTGCGGTGAACCAAGCCCGATCACTTTCAAACGATCCAGATTGAAGTCACCAATGCCCTCTTCGTAATATGGGTCATGCTCTGCGGATTGGTGATCTGCGCCGAATGGGTTAACCGCGTAGATTAACGCCAGGCTGCGCTTGGCTTGCGGCATATGGGCGGGGGATTCAGCACCTTTAACTGTGATCAGACACTCATCAGCGCCATTACCCCAAATTTTGGCGGCGCGTTCCGAGCCCTGCCCCAACAGTTTGCCCAAAGGCGTACTGGCGGTCACGATCTGATTCAACACTTCAAGCATGGCTTCAGCATTGCCGAATTTTAGTTCAATCCCGCCCGTCTGCTCTTTGGTGATAATACCCTTTTCGTAACATTCCATGGCAAAAGCAATCGTCGCGCCGCAGGCGATGGTATCCACAGCGTACTCATTACAGATTTGATTAGCCATCGAAACCACCGCGAGGTTATCTACACCGCAGTATGAACCAAAGGTGCCAAGGGTTTCATATTCGGGGCCGCCATAACGCGGATCGATCTTGTAAGGGCCTTCCTTGATCTCCACCACGCGCTTGCACTTCACCACGCAGGCATAACAAGTCTCGCGCTGCTTTAAAATGGTCTCAGCCATCTTCTCGCCGCTGAGCGGATCACAGCCTTCAAATTGGCCTTCACTATAGTTGCGGGTCGGATATGTCCCGATGGTGTTGTTGAACAACACCACAACCGCAGTACCAAATTTGGCCAACCCATCCATATCGCCATTCTCAGGGATCATCTTTGGACCCGTGCGGTTCAATGCAGTAAGGGATTTCTGGTCAGCCAGTTTCATTTTCCTTGTACCGCGGACCACAATGGCTTTCAAATTCTTGGATGCCATCACCAAACCCATCCCTGTGCGCCCGTTGTGACGGTTGGACATGGAAACCAGCGTTGAGTACAGCACCCCATTTTCAGCTCCCATGCCGTGCTGCAAGATTTCCGCTTTCGGGTCAACTTCCTTGTGCATAATATCATCGACTTCCCCCGACTTCCTGCCCATTAAATGTGCCGCATCCCGCAGCTCAGGTTTCCCTTCGATAATTGCAAGGTAAACAGGCTTGGGAGATTTGCCCTTGACAACGATCCCGTCAAAACCGGCAAATTTCAATTCAGCAGGAAAAAAACCTCCACTCTGAGAATCACCAATACCTCCGCTGATCGGGGATTTGGCATTCACATTCAACCGACTCTGCCCAGATATTGCCGCGCCTGTCGTCACACCCGCCATCAACGTTAGAACATTTTCAGGGCTGAGCGCATCTGCGCCTTTGGGCATATCTCGCAGGATGTAGTGCATACCCATCGCGCTACCGCCAAGATACTTGCGATAAAAAGCCTCCTGCGGCTCCTCCACTGTCAACGCCCCTTTCGTCAAATCTACGTGCAGGATCTTTCCGATATAACCGTTGGACATTTCATCCTCCTGATTGGGGTTTATAAACATTTTTTCAATTATACAATTGCCAATAACTTATGGCAAACAATTTTTTCCGAAAATCACATAGATAAAGGCATCAAACGACTTTTCTTACAAAATTATCATTTCTTCTTTCCTATTTGGCAATTACTCCCAGCCTAAAAAGGATTACTCATCTTTCAATATCCATTCTCAGTTTTTTGTTTCCGGCTTGCAGCGACAATTTGAAAAATACTTGATTCTGTATCGACAGGAGCCACCCTTCCCACATCAGAAAAATATTGGGATGCGTAACAGATGTTTACGCATCCCAATTAATAAATTTCTCAACACCGATCGTGAAGGTTAATCTTCTTCTGCAGATTGTTCAAACGGGTCCACGTCATGCACGCCGGGTTTGTAAATCTTACGGATGGGGAAATACAACAAAGCGCCAACTGCCATCAACCCCAGTGATACGCCGATCGAACCCCAACCAGCTTCAACAATTTGGCTGTAAAATGCAATCAGAATGATGCCCGCTAAACTTACCGAAGCCAAAACCAGCCCCGCCATCCCGCCAGGAACGCGGGTACGCGGACGGTCAGGCTCGGTGCGGCGCAGTACCCATAGAGCGGCAATTTCAGCCAGCACTACCAGTAACTGCAGAAATACATCGGCGACTACCAGAAATTCGAAAGCATTGGTGGCAAATAGGGTATAGATTACGCTTACCACCAGGATCGAAATATAGGGTGAACCGTGTTTGGGATGCACCTTGACCATCCAGCGCGGAAACATGCCGTCTTCAGCCAGCGCAAATGGAACGCGACTGCCGCCGAGGCTGTTGCCAATGAACAAGCCGGTCATCGAAAGCACCGCTGAAATCGTCAAAATCGTCATCATAAATATTGCCAGCGGGGAATTGGCATCGCCGGTAATTTTTGCGGCAACTGCCTGCCCAATTTGCGGAAATTCCCAGCCGGTGGCATCTGTGGATCCAGATACTCCCCAACCGTCAATCTGTTCCGCAGAGACTCCATACCCTGCCACATCGGCACTAATTCCAACTTCTTCGTCACTAGCCTCAATACCCCACACGGCATAGCGTCCGTCTGCACCAGCACCACCATACAATGAACCAACCACTGGCAACGCATAAGTCAAAATTGCCAGGACAAGCACGATCGCCATCGCACGCGGGTAGGTCTTTCGCGGATCAACCACTTCGTCCCCCGCAGCAGCGGGTAATTCCCAGCCCATGTAGTTCCACATCACCACAAACAAACCTGTACTAAAAGCAGCGGTAATCGACCCAAAGTTAATGCCCTCTCCACCTGGTAAGAACGGCAATGACGGTGTTACGCCTGAATTAAACCAAGCGTAGAATCCCAAAATAGCCAAAAGGATCAGAGGGATGATCATAAATACACCGAGTGTATTAGTGAAAAGCCCGGTCGCGCGTGAACCGCGAATTTGCAGCCAAGCGACTAACCAGATCATTACAACTGCAACCACCCACTGCAAAAAACCAGCCGGAAGTTCCATCCCAAAGAGTGTGGTACCTGTATCTAGCGCGGGGATGAACGCGCTCAAGTACATCGCGGCAAACACCGGGTAGATGGATACATCCAGCCAGGCTACCACCCAGTTATTCCAGCCGGCAAGGAAACCTGCAAACGGGCCAAAAGCGCGTTTGACCCAGTGATAATACCCGCCCTGGGCAGGCATCATTGTCTGGAGTTCCTGTACAATCAACAAATTGGGTAAACTAAAGATAATTGGCGTCAAAGCGATCAACAAAAGCGCCAAACCCGGACCGGCGTACCCGATGAGCGGCTCAATGCCAAATGATCCCCCACAGACCGTGAAATAAATCAATCCGGTAAGCGGAAGCAAAGTCAACCCGCGCTTTAGTTTCTTCGCCTCCCGTTGGATAACTGCATCGCCATTTCGATTACTTTGTGACATCTTTGTACTCCTCCAATTTTTTCCTCTGAAAAATTTTAAATTACACCCCCCACCCATCATATCGAAACAAAATGGGCGGGGGATAATTTAACAAAATCGGGTGGTTACATTTCTTTGATGCCGTACGGGAATCCGTAATCAGCCATTTTCTCCATGAAAGGTTCGGGCGCAAAGGCTTCAGGGCCGAGAACGCCCACGCCTTTCCAGGTGCCGCTCTGTAGTAAATCCATTCCAATCACGGCATTGAAAGCGGTCTGCGCCACCACTGACTGGCAGCCCCACGCCTTCATGCACTCGGCATTATCTGCGACCTGGTAGAGGTAAACCTGACGATCTTTGCCATCTTTCTTGCCCTTCACCCATGTGCCTGCACAGGTCTTGCCAGACATTTTATCACCCAAATGGGCTGGGTCAGGGAGGCAGGCAGCAACTACATCACGCGGGGCGACTTGCACGCCTTTAACATTGATCTTCTCTTTATTGTCGAGGCCCAGCATGTGCAGGGTTTTTAGCACGCCAATGAACTGGTCGCCAAGCCCATATTTGAAGGTGACTCGTTTGGTCTTAACCCAGCGCGGCACAAGCAACACTTCCTCGTGTTCCACGTTGACTACTTCCGTAGGTCCGATCTCGGGGAAATCAAAGACCTCGGGTTCAGAGAATGGCGCGGTGGTGAACCAACCCTTGCCTTCTTCCCAGATCACAGGCGGGTTGAGACATTCTTCGATGGTCGTCCAGATCGAGAAGTTGGGGGCAAATTCATAACCTTC
>CAYLOW010000032.1:0-20407 GCA_964385315.1 uncultured Anaerolinea sp. | reverse complement strand
GAGGACGGAACATGGAATTTCTTTTACAACCTCTTACTCTTCTGACCTTCTTCCCTCTCGCGGGGGTGCTTGTGATTCTTTTCTTGAATTCCGAGTCGAAGGCCGCCATCCGCTGGGTTGCGATGACCACAACTTTGGTCACATTTGGCATTGCATTATGGATGCTCACTCAGTTCAATGCATCGAACCCTGATCTGCAGTTGGAAGCCAAGTATATGTGGATCAATGTGGCGGGCTGGAATATTTATTATTATCTCGCAGTGGATGGCCTGAGCGTGCTTCTTGTCCTGCTTACCGCTTTCCTTACACCGATCTCCATCCTCTCCACATGGACTGCCGTGGAAGACCGGGTGAAGGATTTCATGATCTTCTTCCTTCTTTTGGAAGTGGGCATGATGGGTGTCTTCCTCGCGCAGGATCTTTTCCTTTTCTACATCTTCTGGGAGTTTACCCTGGTGCCGATGTACTTCCTGATCGGCTTGTGGGGTGGTCCGCGGCGTATTTACGCCGCAGTTAAGTTTTTCCTGTATACCATGGCTGGCTCAATTTTGATGCTGCTTGCCATTATCTGGCTTGGGAATCAAGGCCAAACTTTTTCCCTGCCTGATCTGATCGCCCGGGGCGGTATTCCTGCAAATATACAAATGTGGCTCTTTATTGCCTTTGGCGCAGCCTTTGCCATTAAAGTTCCAATGTGGCCCCTGCATTCCTGGCTGCCCGATGCCCATGTCGAAGCGCCAACCGCGGGTTCAGTGATCCTTGCCGGTGTTTTGCTTAAGATGGGAACCTATGGTTTCCTGCGTTTCAATATCCCGCTTTTCCCGAGTGCCTCCATCCAGGCTGCTCCGTGGATCGCGCTTCTTGCGACCATCGGCATTATTTATGGAGCGGCGGTTTCCTATGCCCAATCGGATGTCAAAAAACTGGTGGCGTATTCATCTGTGAGTCACCTTGGATTTGTGATGCTTGGTTTGTTTGCGCTCAATGCCCAGGGTGTATCCGGCGCGATCCTGCAAATGATCAATCACGGGCTTAGCACAGGCGCGTTGTTCCTTCTCATCGGCATGGTCTATGAACAGACTCACACCCGTGAGCTTAAAGCCTATGGCGGCTTATGGAAGATCATGCCGGTCTTTGGCTCGATCATGCTTATCTCTGCCCTTTCGTCAATGGGTCTGCCCGGATTGAACGGATTTGTCGGCGAGTTTACCATTTTGCTTGGCGCGTTCGGCTCAAAAGCGATTGGCACTCCCTGGTACGCGGGTATATCCGCCATCGGCGTGATTATGGCGGCAGTCTACATCCTTTACATGTTCCAGAAAATGTTTCTCGGACCCGCAGGGGAGGTCACACAGCACCACGAACTTAAAGACCTCAACTGGCGGGAGATCCTCACCATCGCCCCGCTGCTGGTCTTCATGTTCTGGATCGGCCTTTACCCCGCCCCGTTCTTCAACTTGATAGCCCCCGCTGTCGAGAAACTGCTTGTTGGCTATTAGCGATCAGCTGTTAACTTAAAGAATTGCTAATAAGAGAGCTCCTTCTATGCAACTTGAATTCAAAGACTTTTCCATCATTCTACCGCTAACCATCCTTATCGCCTGGGCATGTGCGCTTTTGCTGGCTGATCTCTTCATCCCGAAGGGGCGTAAAGGGTTTACCGCATTTCTTGCAGCGTTGGGGTTGGCGGTCACCCTGGTCTTCACGCTCATGCAGGCCGGACGGGAAGGCACCAGCTTCAACGGCATGGTAACTCTCGATGGATTTTCCATTTTTACGAGTGTTCTTATCCTTCTCAGTGGGTTGCTTGGAATTGCACTTGCCTGCGGGTACATTAAACGCATGGGCCTTGAACGCGGCGAGTATTACACTCTAACGCTTTTTAGCATCACGGGCATGATGCTCATGACCCAGGCATCAGACCTCATCATTGTCTTTCTCGCGCTTGAGCTGCTGTCAATTCCTCTGTATGTGCTTGCGGCTTTTGCGCGTCCCAACCTGCAATCTGAAGAAGCGGGGTTAAAGTATTTCCTGCTCGGCGCGTTTGCCACCGGATTCATTGTTTATGGAACCGCGTTGGTTTTTGGGGCAACCGGAACCACATCCCTCAGCCGGATCTTCGAATCAAGCCCAAGTCTGCTTCTAACGGTTGGGTCTGCCCTGATCCTGATCGGGCTTGGCTTCAAAGTCGCAGCTGTTCCCTTCCATATGTGGACGCCCGATGTGTATCAAGGTTCACCTTCAGCTGTCACTGCGTTCATGTCCTCAGGTGCCAAGATCGCTGGCTTTGCCGCCTTGCTGCGGGTCTTTGCGACCGCATTCCCGGCCATCTCCACAGACATCACCAGCATCCTTTGGGTACTTGCCGCACTGACCATGTTTGTCGGGAATTTCACCGCCATTTCACAGACTAATATTAAACGCATGCTGGCATATTCAAGCATTGCCCACGCGGGTTATATCCTGATGGCTTTTGTCCCGTACGGAAATAAGGAAGTCATGCCTGTCTCGATCGCGGCAGGTTTGTTTTATCTGTTCTCCTACGTTGTGACGAACTTCGGCGTATGGGGTGTTGTGATTGCTCTTGAAAAGTCTGAGGGCAGGGGACTTGAAATTTCTGATTACATGGGTCTTGCAAAAAAATATCCCGCCCTTGCTGCTGCCATGGCGGTCTTCATGCTCTCCCTGATCGGTTTCCCGCCTACCTTGGGAATGGTTGGAAAATTCTACCTTTTTCGCGCGGTCATTGCAGGCGGATATTCAGGTCTCGCCATTATTGGCGTGGTCACATCCTTGGTCTCGGCATATTATTATTTGCGTGTCGTGGTAAATATGTACATGCGTGAAGGTGAGCCTGTTATTGAACGCGAAAACTGGCTGGAAATAACCATTGCTGTTACAGCGCTGGCCACGGTTGTGCTGAGTTTTGTCCCCCAATGGCTGTTTTTTCTGGCAGCCAGTGCCACATTGAAATCATTTTAAGGCTTGCTTGGATTGGATCCGCCGGGATGGCATTTTTGCCGTCCCGTTTTTTAACTTCAAAGAATGCCTAATTGGGTCTTTGCCGCAGGATCCAAAGTGATGCGCCTTGAATGATCAGCGCAGCGCCTATGGCTGCTCCAAAAGTGGCTGCTAAACTGACCCGTTCAATTAACAGACTCAATGTGATGAAAAAACCGGTGAATGCAAACATCCCATAAAGTAAACCCCGCATTACATGCGCCGCGGCGGCTGGGCCTTGATTACGGTGGGCAAAAATTGACAGAATGGTGACATATACCGGAATGGTTGTAAGAAGTCCTGTCAGGCGCGAGCCAATATAGGGGGCGATGCCTGTCAATAACAGGATGAAGCTTGTGCCGATAAAAATGCGGGCGGGGATGTCCCAGCGGCCAGGTTTGTTTTCGCTTTCTTTTTCGATCACGTCTTTTGGCATGAGCCAAAGCCCGATGACAAGCGTCACGCATACCAGTAAAAAAACAGGCAAAAGCGGGAATGTGAAATTTTGCAGCAAGGTCGTGCTGATCGAAAACACAAGCAGGCTTCCTGCAATGGCGATTTGCCAGGGGAATTTAACAGCCAGCCATGAGTAGGTGAGGGCATACGCCACGAGCGACAGGCCGCCGCTAAGGACCCCCAGGGCGGCATTTGCAGCAAAGGCTTTTTCATTGCTGAGGGCGATGAAGAAAATAACGGGACCCGAAGTGAGCGGCATTCCCACGATCCAGCCGCTGACAGCAGGACCCCATTTTCGTCCAGCAAGGCTGGCAGAGCCGATGATGATTGGGGCGAGAATTAGTTTAAGAGCAAGTAGGTTCATTTTTAATTACACTTCCAATAAACGGCAAGCAGTATTGAAAAATCCGCGATCATGTGTCCCAATACAGCCGCGAATAAGCTGCCGTCTTCGCGTGAGATCTGCCGCCAGATCCAGCCGGCGGATGTAAGGATGATAACAGCAATTAGAATTGATGACGGATTCACCCTGCCCCACAAGACCAGAACATGGTATCCCGCAAAAACGACGTCCATGGCTTGCAGTTTTTTTGAAGGGTTCCCAAGGGTGCCGCGCCAATAATATTCCTCAATAAAAGGGTTGACCAGGCAAAAATATGCGAAGAATGCAGGCCACGCTGATGAGGTCAGGCCAATGGATTGAAGCTGGGCTGGCAGTTCATGCGTGATGTCCAATACATCCCAGAGAAAATATAAGCCAATTCCGCTGGTAATGCAAACAAGTGCGCTGATTAAAATCCATTTGAAGGATTTGCTTTTAAAAAGAATATTAATTGGCAGGTGGGGATGAACAAACATGATCGCTAGCAAAATTGCGGCATGAAACCCGATCAATGTTGCCCATGCGCTTTTGAATAAAAATAATCCTGCCCATACGGCAAGATAGGGCAGGATGGGGGAGAGCCATTTTCTATTTGTAATTCCAATGACGGGGGACATGCTGCAACCGTGACTACTTAATTTCCGTGATTATCGTCCGTGTCGCACCTGCGGCGATCAATGCTTTCGCAACCGCGCCTGCTTTGGGTTGTTCAGCCAGTGCGATCATGTTGCCGCCTCTGCCGCCGCCGCTGAGTTTTGCGCCCAGGGCACCAGCCTTGCGCGCGGCCTTCACCAATGTATCCAGTTCAGGAGATGACACAGTTAATTCCTGCAGGTACTTGTGGTTTTGATCCATCAGCTCGCCAAGCAGTTCGGGCCTTCCGCATTCAATGGAGCGCCTGCCGATCAAAGCGATCTGCGCGATCTCGTCGAAAATGGCTTCTATGCTATGCTGGTCGTGCATTCGCAAAAGACGCACGGCGTCAACGGATTCTTTTGTGGGGGCAGGGATGCCTGTATCGCCAATGACGATCGTAAATGGTTTGCCTGCCTTAAATGTTACGATCGGCTCATCTTTTATGAAATAAACAGGCTTTGCGTAGGTGATGACGGTGTTATCAATTCCTGATGGTGTGCCGTGATGGATTTTTTCGATTTCAAATGCAAGATCATTAACCTGTTCATTGGTTAGCGGATTGGCTGTTTGCAGTGCAAGTGCGCGGATCAAGGCCACAGAGACCGCTGCGCCGGAACCAAGTCCTGCCGCGACAGGAATGGTGGACTCAATGGTGATATCCAATGCGGGGGGGAGCGGGATGCCAAATTGTTGAAAAAATTTGAGGACAACCAGGCCAATTGGATGGCCGGCGGCAAGCGAATGAAGCTCGGCGTGCAGTTCAATTCCCGGGGCGTGGATCCAAATTCCCTGGCGGGGTGAAGCCAAAACTTCGACATCCACATGAACTTGTGTTACGGGAACAGCGAGCGCGGGGCGGTTATAAACCGCGGCATGTTCTCCAAAGAGTATGATCTTGCCGGGCGCGAATGCTTTCACGATAGATAAAAAATTGCCAGTACCGCAACTCCCCACAAGACCATCGCAATTTGAAACGGTCGGTCTGATAATAAAATCTCTTCGGGTGCACCGCCCGCATGTTTGACCTCGATAAGGTAGAGATAACGGAAGATGGTGTACACGACAAAAGGAATGGTAAGCATCATGCTGTGATTGTCCGGCAGGTTGGGCGCGGAAAAAGTGTAAAGTGAGTAGGCAACGATCGTGGTGCCTGAAACGATCATAATATATTGGTCGAGCAGGGGCAGGGTATAGCCTTCCAACACCTTGCGATGCGAACCTGCGCCTTTGGCCAGCAACGCGAGTTCAGCGCGGCGTTTGCCAAAACCGAGGAAGAGGGCAAGCAGGGTCATGACCACGTAAAGCCAGGGTGAGAATCTTTGGACTTGGATCAAGGTCACACCCGCGTGAACCCTGAGGACGAATCCTGAAGCCAGGACAAGCACGTCAATAATGGGGATGTGCTTAAGCCATTTTGAATACGCCATATTGACCAGAAAATAAACGATCAGAACAGTTTCAAATCCCGGTGCAAGCAGAAACGCAAGCCCAAGCGTGATCACAACCAGGGTGACCCCCGCAAACCAGGCAACGCCAATCGGTAATTTCCCGGCCGCAATGGGGCGATTTTTCTTTTCAGGATGCTGCCGGTCAGCTTCCACGTCGGCCAGATCGTTAAATATGTACACACTGGAGGAGATGAGGCAAAACAACCCAAAACCCGCGAGGGTATGTAAAAATGCATTTACATTCAGGAGTTGTTTGTCAAATACGATCGCGGCGAAAATGAAGACGTTTTTTGTCCACTGGCGCGGACGCATGGTTTTGAAAAGGGCTTTTAGCATGGGGATATTTTACCTGATACAATGCCTTCATGCCGAAAATTCGTTTGGATGTATTATTAATGGAGCGCGGGCTTGCCGAATCGCGCGCGAAAGCGCATGCCCTGGTTATGGCGGGACAGGTGCGGGTGAATGATCAGGTGGCGCTTAAACCGGCAACTGCGATAGATACAAAATCAACGCTGACAATTGATCACGGTCCGCGCTTTGTCTCACGCGGCGGCGAAAAGCTGGATGCGGCGCTGGAGGCTTTTGCGATTGATGTCAAAGGCCTGGTGTGCGCCGACGTAGGCGCATCCACGGGCGGGTTCACCGATTGCATGTTGCAGCGCGGCGCTGAAAAAGTGTATGCCATTGATGTGGGGAAGGGGATTCTGCATTGGAAGTTAAGAAACTATGCACGTGTGGTGGTGATGGAAGAGACCAATGCGCGCCATGTTGAGGTCCTGCCCGGGAAGGTTTCCTTTGTGACCATTGACGCGTCTTTTATTTCGTTGAAGCTCCTGCTACCGGTGGTTAAAGGTTGGTTTGACTTCCCACCTCACGCTTCTCCCTCAGAAGGCGCGAATGGTAAAGCGGGGGAAGTTTTGGCATTGATCAAACCTCAATTTGAGGCGGGTAAAAAAGATGTTGCGCGCGGCGATGGTGTGATCCGTGACCCTGAGATCCACAGGCAGGTTTTGATGGATGTGCTTACGTTTGCCAAAGGTGCCGGCTTTGGCTTGCGCGGATTGATCAAGTCGCCGTTGCTGGGTCCGAAGGGGAATGCAGAGTTTTTAGTATGGCTTGATTTGATCCCCAATGAAGTTGTTGTTGAAGATTTGGTAAATCATGGTATGGAACAGGATATTGCTTCAGACGGGAAACCGCCGTCCTCGCAATGACATGATAATGAACTGCCCAAAATGCAATACTGATCTGGTAAAAAAATATTACAAGGGCATGATCGAGGTGGATTCATGCCCCGGCTGCCGTGGAATGTGGCTGGATTTCAATGAACTGGATAAGCTGGAAGACGTGACCTTTGACGATGATGGACATAAAGGGTCAATGGTTCATTTCCAATCGAAGACAAACAATCCCTGCCCGATGTGCGGCGTGGGGATGGATGAATTTCAATATCGTTTATATGACCTGAAATTGGATTTTTGCTCTCAGAATGAGCATGGTTTCTGGCTGGATGCAGGCGAGGATGAACGTGTGCTTGAACTCATGCGTCAGCGTGCAAAAGATATTCAGCGCAAAGTGGATGCCGAATCTGCCTGGGGGCAGACCTTGAAAAAGATGCACTCTTTTCTGGTAAAAAAATAGGTGCATCGGGAAGCCAATCCCGCGCATATTTGCTGCTTGAATTATCCATCAGCAGACAGATAAACTTAAGGATCGTGCTCTAATCATAATATTCAGGCTGATTGAGTTGGGCTTGTTTTTTTGGTTCCTTCAGAATATCGTCAATGGTCATATTTTCACGGGATTTATCAGCAGGATGATAATGGACATGCACCCGGCTGACATTTAAGATCTCGCGGGTCAAAGCCTCCTCTACACGACAGGAGATCAGGTCGCCGTCATGGACGGTCAAAGAACCGTCAATACCGATCGTCACATTGAGGACAATGCGGGGACCGAAGCGGTGCGCCTGCAGTTCCTCCAATTGTTTTACGCCCTGCATATCCTTCAATAATATTGCGATGCGTTCCGCAAGATCATGTGTGGGCACAACACCCATCAGATCATCGGATGATTCACGCAGGACATAAATGCCTGTGCGCATGATCAAAAATGCAACAAATGCGCCTGCCAGCGGGTCAACCCATGGCAGGCCGCGCTGGCCGAGAAAGATGCCGATGGATGCCGCTGACGCGGAGAAAAAATCGTTGCGATGATCGTACGCGAGGGCAACGACTACGGGGTTTTGAGTTTCACGTCCCAGATTTCGAATATACCAGGTAAGAAATAATTTTATGGCAACAGTGCCAAGTGCAACCCACAGCGCAATGGACTGTGCACCTTGTGTGCTGTCCAATCCATCCACCATATCCCATATTTTGTCCACAGCGTCCCAAAAAACGGCGACCGCCGTAACGACGATGAATGAACCGATCACCACCGACGCGATGCTTTCCAGTTGGCGATGCCCGTATGGATGTTCACTGTCTGCAGGCTTATTCGCAAGACGCACGAAGATGCTCGCTGCGATATAGTATGCCACATCAGAAGTTGAGTTGATCCCTTCCGCCAAAAGGGCGGGGCTGTGCCCCAGGATGCCAAAGATGGTTTTGACGATGGCAAGTACAATATTTATCCCCAGGCCAAGATTAATGGCTAACAAACTTTTCCGGTCGCGTTCATTAATCATTGGTTGATTTTACCTGAATTTATTTTTAGATAAGGTTGAATAAACTTGTTCCCTTTTCAAAAACTCCCGCACATTTGTGCGGGAGTTTTTGAATTATGCCTTGTTTCTTCGTAAAAAGAATTTTGTGATTTCTTCTGCTGCTGCCGGCATGAGCGCCAGCCCAACTACCACGCCCCATTCACGACCAGTCAGGAAATGGGTGTTGAAGATCGGTTGCAGGAACGGCACAGCGCACACGATCAACAGCAGGGCGATCGAAATCCCCACAGCATATTGCATGTATTTATTTGAGAATATGCCAATGGAAAAAAGCGAGGCGCGCTCCGAGCGGACGGTGTAGGCCCGGAATAATTCAGCAAGTGACAATGTAACGAAAGCCATCGTCTCGGCAGTTTGTACGTCAATACCACGCCAATCATGTGCGAGAACGTAGGATAACATGTTTGAACCAGACGGGATGGCTGCTCCTGCTTCGAGATGCCATGCCAGCCCCATTACAAAAGCGCCCAACACTGCGCTGGTTTGAACAATGGTCTGCACAACGATGCCAATACCCATTGTGCGATTCACGATCGGCTCGGATTTGGAGCGCGGCTTTTGGTCCATGATATCGGGGTCACCCTTTTCCATGGCTAGAGCGAGAGCAGGTGCGCCGTCTGTAATCAGGTTAAGCCATAAAAGTTGAATGGCTGTCAGCGGGGCGGGCAGGCCCGCAAGAGTCGCAAGGAAGATGATCATGATCTCTGCCACGTTTGACGAAAGCAGGAAGAACACGAACTTGCGAATGTTGCTGTAAATAACGCGTCCCTGCTCCACTGCCGCGACAATACTGGCATAGTTATCATCCGTGAGAACCATGTCTGCGGTTTCTTTGGCCACGTCTGTGCCTGTGATGCCCATTGCCACACCGATGTCGGCGCGTTTGATGGCGGGCGCATCATTCACGCCGTCACCTGTCATCGCCACGATCTCATCATTGGCTTGCAGGGCATCCACGATACGCATTTTATGTTCGGGCGAAACACGGGCAAAGACATCTGTGTCTTCGATGACGCTCTTAAGTTGAGCATCGTCAAGCCCGTCGAGCTGCGCGCCTGTCATCACTTTTTTGCCTGGGCGCAGGAGACCGATCGCCTCGGCAATGGCTTTGGCGGTATTGGGGAAGTCACCTGTGATCATCACCGTGCGGATACCCGCATGGCGTGCATGTTCGAGCGCAGGTTTTACTTCTCCGCGCGGCGGATCGATCATCCCTGTTAGACCAACGAAGACAAGGTTTTTTTCCAATTCGTCGGCATTTATCTTTTCAGGGTCATCGGTGATATCTTTTTCCAGGCGATACGCAACACCGATCACACGCAACGCGTCTTTGGTCATGGCGTCGTTGGCGGCAAGAATGCACTCCTTTGCTTCCCTGGTCATCGGACGGGGTTTATCATCCATTCCCTGGTATTGAGTACAAAGGTCAAGCACAATGTCGGGCGCACCTTTGACAGCGATCACAGACCAATCTTTGTGCTTGTCATTGGAAAACGGCGATGGGTCATCAGGCTGCGGGTCAAGCACATTATGGATGGTGATCATGCGTTTGCGTTCTGAATCGAACGGCACTTCATTCTCACGCGGATAGGCTTCATCAATATCAACGTGGATCGCACCGGCCTTGGCAGCGGCAACCAGCAAAGCCCCCTCCGTCGGATCACCAACAATGCGGTAGGTTAATTGGTTTTCATTTTCACCCGTTGTTTCGATCGAGGCATCGTTATTGATTAACCCAAGCCAGAGGGTGGAAAGAATTGCGGGGTATTTGGTCACATCCACTTTTCCCCCGTCAATTTGAAATTCGCCATTGGGCGCGTAGCCTGTCCCCGTCACGTTGATGAATTGATTATCCGACCATACACGGGTTACAGTCATTTCATTTTGTGTCAACGTCCCAGTCTTGTCGGAACAAATTACAGTTGCAGAACCAAGTGTTTCAACCGAGGATAATTTGCGAATAAGCGCGTGGCGCTGGATCATCTCACGCATTCCGAGCGCGAGGGAGATCGTCACAACGGCAGGCAAACCTTCCGGTACCGCGGCAATTGCGAGGCTAATGGCAATAATAAATACTTCAGTGATCTGCTCTGCAAATTCCTTGAAATACCCCAGCGGACTGGTGAATAGAACGCCAATATCCGTTTGGTTGATGAGCGCAACGATGAAAACAACTGCCACCAAAATTAAAGAACCTATGCTTAATGATCTGCCAAGCTGGTCAAGTCTTCGCTGCAAGGGGGTCTCTTCGGATTCCACTGTTTGCAGCATGGTGGCGATCAGCCCCAGTTGGGTGTGCATGCCTGTGCTGGTGACCACGCCGCGTCCGCGTCCATAATTAACCAGCGTTCCCATGAAGGCTGTATTCTTCCTGTCGCCAAGCGGAACATTTTTCTCCAGCACGGTCGCTGCGTTTTTCTGCACGGGGAGCGATTCTCCGGTTAGGGAGGCTTCCTCCACCCGCAAATTAATTGCTTCGAGTAAACGCAGGTCTGCGGGAATAAAATTGCCTGCCTCAAGAAAAACAATATCCCCGGGCACAAGATTGTACGATGGCACTGAACGGTGCATGCCGTCACGTAATACCTGCGCATCGGGTGCGGCAAGTTTCTTAAGCGCCGCCAGTGCCTGCTCTGCGCGTTGTTCCTGCACAATGCCCAGTACCGAATTTAACACAACAATGGCCATAATTGCGGCGGCTTCCACATAATCGCCCAGCAGGGCGGAAATTACCGAAGCCACGATCAACAGAATGACAACGAAGTTGTTGATTTGTCCCCACAACAGAACGAGAAAGCCCGGACGGGGCGTTTCTTTTAATTGATTGGGTCCGTATTGTTCCAGTCTCTTTTCCGCTTCAGCGGAAGACAAACCTTTATCCTGCACCTCAAGGTGATGCAATACTTCCTCTGCTTTTAGCGCGTACCATTCATGTTTCTGGTCAACTTTTTCGGGCATGGTTACCTGCATTTGAATTCTCCAAAATCAATCTTGTTTGCACTTCAAAAAAAAGACCACCACGCAGAACGTGGTGGTCTTGCCAACGCCAATACGCGCACAGATCACCGATGGCTTTTCAACCAATGGAATGACGACGATCCATCCTGTGGGAGACAGGCAGCTACTCCCCAACCACTGATAGTGTACTCCAGTGATGAAGTCACTGTCAAGGAAAAGGGTTTACAATTCCCTCCAGCAGTATAATAAATTATAAACATATAAAGTCTAAATTCCGGAGGGAACATGCCTTTCATAAAAGCACCTGTAACACGGGAGGATTTTAAGGCCTATTATGCGCTTCGTTACAAGGTTTTACGTGAGCCATGGGGGCATCCAAAAGGGACCGAAAAGGATGACTATGAAGTGATCAGCGAACACTTCATGGCCGTGGATGAAAAAACAGGCGAGGTATTGGCTGTGATCAAATTATATGAAAAAGCGCCGGGTGTGGGGCATATTTCACATATGGCTGTTTCTTCAGCCCATCAGCATAAGGGGATCGGACGGTTCATGGTTGAAGCCGTGGAAAAACGCGCACGCGAACGCGGCTTTAAAACTTTAGGCGCTATGTCACGGGTGACTGCAACCGCATTTTTTGAAAAGCATGGATATCATATAGCAGGAATTCCTTCACTTCAATTGGGAACCACCCATTTGGTTTGGATGGAAAAAAATCTGTAAATGTTGAAATAAAAAATGACCTGCTCACAATTGCAGGTCATTTTTTATTTAATTCTTATTCTGGGGCTTGTGATTTTGGTAGTCGAACAAATAAACCTACGATGAGATTAAAAATTGCCTTGAAAGGGATAAATAACCAATCTACTAATTCGTTGACGATCCCGATCCCCTTTGCCAGCCAAACCAGAACAAAACGGAAATTCTGCAAAAATGAACTGTGCGCATAAGCCAGGGCAAGGACAACAGTCGCGACCGAAATTCCAAAGCGCAGAAGATCAGGGATCTCGACATGCCAAACCTGATCAAGGATCAATTCCACACCAATATTGAACACCAAAATATACGCCGCCTGTTTCAAGATCGGCTCGCGTTCCACTGCATAGCTGAATATTCCCGCCGCGTAACGCATGGTTAAAATGCCAATGCCAACCCCCAACATCACCACCCAGATCATGTTCGATAGGGATACAGCCGCAACGACATTATCAATACTGAAGATAAGATCCATGATCTCCACGGTCAGTACGGTTGCCCAAAATGTCTGTACCTTGATCGGCTTTATTTCGCTGTCGTCATCACTATCCCCGCTCGTCATATCTTCAAGACTGTCAAAAGCAAGATGGATTAAATAGACCGCCCCGATCAGCTTGATCCACGAATTATGGATCAGAAAGCTGGTCAAAAACAACATCGCGCCGCGCCCGACATAAGCTCCCAATAAGCCAACACGCAGCGCCGCCATTCTTTGATGCCCAAGTAATGGATGCAGCATTTTTCCAAGTTTTTGCAAAGCCCTTGGCCAGGGTACATCCTGATCATCGGGCAGCGGCGAAACAAGCGCGCCAATCACAGCTGCATTGTCAATGGATAAAATTCCCTCCAGAAAGATCAATTGCAAAACAATAACCACGATTGGCCAATATTCATTCATATATTTCTCCATTTTGCTGCAAGATGCACAGAATTGTCAAACCATACCAGTGAGATTCCCCCAAAATAAAACCACCACTTGTTCGTGATGGCTTTACTTATGTATTAATATCAAGGTCGATGGGAATACAATCCGCACATGATTGCTTACAAACGACTGCGCCCGAACAGGATGTAGTGTATCCATGTGCAGGGGCAATGTCAAGAATCGCGTGGTGACAAAAGTCTTGTCTTACAGGTACAATACACACATGATTGCTAAAAAATCACCCCTTCTCTATTTTTTTGTAACTTTAATTGCCATTGCCCTGCTGACTTTTCTTGGACCCGAAGAAAAATCATTGGGAGCGAATGTTCGGATCGTGTACCTGCACGGAGCATGGGTAATGGCTGCAGAAGCCGCCTTAATTGCCGCCGCCCTGGCCGGTCTTTTGGGGCTGGTTCTACGGCGTGACCTTTTTCACGACTGGAGCGCCGCGCTTGGACGCACAGGCATCATTTTTTGGATCACGTACCTGCCGCTCTCCATGTTCGCCATGCAAACCAACTGGAATGGATTATTCCTTGCGGAGCCGCGTTTCCGTCTCGCAATTATTTTTGCGGTGACGGGTATTTTGCTTCAGGTTGGTTTGTGGCTTTTCAACATTTCGTGGCTGACCTCTTTTGCGAACATTCTTTATATCCTTGCGTTGCGTGTGATTTTTGCGGCGGCGAATAACGTAATGCACCCGCCGCCATCCCCCATTTTTAATTCAGGCTTGTTTAATGTCATCGCCTTCTTTGTTGGGTTGAATTTTTTTTCCTGGGTTGCGGCGTACTTTTTGACGAGGTATTTCCTGACCTTGAAAACAGGCGAACAATAAATTTTGCGTATCCGCTTCCAACTCATAACCTTCATGTTTCTCCGCACCATCCTGAATACTGCCCACAGGATGGTGTATCCGTTCTTATCCATCTTTGCGCGCGGGCTCGGCGTCGATATTTCCACCATGTCCCTGCTGATGACAGTGCGCTCCCTTGTCGGCGCATCCAGCCCGCTCTTCGCGCCCATCGCAGATCGACGTGGACGAAGATTTGGCATGCTGCTTGGTGTCGCTGTTTTTACACTCGGCATGGGTGTGGTTGCGGTTTATCCATCCTTCTGGACACTAGCCGCTGCGCTGATCCTGGCAATACTTGGCAAGTATATGTTCGACCCGTCCATGCAGGCCTATTTCGGTGACCGCATCCCGTATGCCGAGCGTGGTACGGCGTTAGCCATTACAGAGGTCGCATGGTCAATGGCATTCATCCTTGGCGTGCCCGCCATGGGGTTTTTGATCGCCAAATTTGGATGGTCTGCGCCTTTCCCGGTATTGGCTGTGCTTGGGCTTCTGGTTATCTTTTTCATCTGGCGCATTGTTCCGCGTGAAGACCCGCACCACACCCTGACCAATAATTCACGCGCCGGGTACCGCGCTGTTTTTACCTCCATCCCCGCGCTGGCAGGGATTTCAATTGCGCTGTGGGCAAGCGCGGGCAATGAATTGGTCAATGTCATCTTTGGTGTCTGGTTGGAGGATTCCTTTGGGTTGAAGATCGCTGCCCTTGCAGGAGCCTCGGCTGTGATTGGTATTTCAGAATTAAGCGGGGAGGGATTGGTTGCCCTTACCACTGACAGGCTGGGCAAGCCGCTCGCACTGGGCATTGGTCTGGTCGGCAATGCGCTCGCATCCATTCTGCTCCCGTTTATTGGCCATACCCAGGTTGGCGCATTGGTCGGGCTGTTCTTCTTCTATATTACCTTTGAATATATCCTGGTCAGTCATATCCCATTGATGACCGAGCTCGTCCCCTCGGCACGCGCCACCATGCTTTCCATTAATGTGATGGGACACTCCATCGGGCGAGCCCTTGGCGCATTTTTGGCAGCTATCATATATCAACATTTTGGATTTATGTCTGTCGCCCTGTTGGCAGTACTATTCAATGTTGCTGGCCTGGCGGCGCTGGGAATTATGCAGAAAACACAAACAAAAAGATGAACAATCATGAGACCGCCTGAAAAAATCGAAGAGGCCCCCGTGTCCCTGCCAAACAATCTCAAATCAAAATGGTGGATCGAGCTCGCTGCCTTGGCTCTCATTTCAGCGTTCATCTATTTGCCAAGTATTATTCATTTTTCCTATTACCGTGATGACTGGTACTATGCCTACGACGGTTATATTGCGGGGCATTCCATCTTCGATGTCATGTTCAGTTCCGACCGCCCGGCGCGCGGAATTTTCTTCGGTATTTATTATTTTTTCTTTGGCGCGCATCCACTGCCGTATCACATCGGAATCTATATCTGGCGGCTGCTTGGTGCGTATGGTGCCTTGTGGCTCTTCCACCTTTTATGGGATCGTCAGCGTGCCGCCAATTTTTCAATGTCCCTGCTTTTTCTGGTTTATCCCGGGTTCCTGTGGTGGCCTGCAGGAATTGAATATCAACCCATGGTCGCCAGCGTTGCATTGCACACGTTTTCTTTCGCGCTGACACTCGCTGCGATCCGATCAACGCGCAAGTCCGCCCCTTTCTTTTGGGCAGGTTCAATTCTTACAGGCGTGGCAGCCATCGCCCTTGTGGATTATGCCGTGGGAATGGAAGCATTCCGCATCCTCTGTATCTTCTTAATCATTCTTAGATCAAAACCTGACCTGCCATTCCTCCGAAAACTCACGCAAACCTTCCGCAGTGCCCTTATTCCGCTGATCATTCCCCTGTTCTTTGTCATCTGGAAGCTCTTCATCTTTACAGGTGACAGAAAAGCCACCGACATCGGCATCCAACTGGGCGACCTGTTCCAAGCCCCGCTGGAGACGTCTTTATTATGGGGCCAACGACTGTTTGACAGCACCTTGAACGTTTTCGCCCGGGCCTGGTGGGTACCGCTCCAAACCTATTATGATTTCCTTCAGCAAAGCGATCTTTGGATTGGTTTCAGTATCGCAACGATTTCCATTGCCCTGACCTTGACCGCCGCCCGCCTGATGATCGCCTCGAATCCCGACCCTGATGAACAATCCGAAGTTGTTGTACACACTGATAATTTCCCGCTCCAGGCCATTCTGCTGGGACTGGCCGGTGTGGTTTTTGGTGTATTGCCGGTGATCATGGCAAATCGTTTTGTCATTTTCAAGGCATACTCGCATTATGGTCTTCCCGCATCCCTCGCCGGCGTCGTCATGGTTGTCGGGTTGATCCATGCCCTGTCATCTAAAAAACTGCAATTAATTCTGGTTTCGTTATTGGTCGGCGTCGCCGCGCTTACACATCGCGGTCTTGCCATCAAGGTGGTTGATGAACAGGCGGCGATCCGTAATTTTTGGTGGCAGGTATACTGGCGCATCCCCAGGATCCAGGAAGGTACAACCATCGCCGCCATCTATCCCGCCATTGATTATCGGGATGACACTGATATTGTTTGGGGGCCTGCGAACTTTTTGTATTATCCGGACCCCCAGCCCGGTATTAATCTGGTTAAGTACAAATTGGCTGCAACCCGTTTCGATGAACAGGGGGTTCAAAGCATCATTGGCGAAACCAAAAAGGTCAGCGACACGTACCGCAGTCACACCATGTTCCTGAATTACCGCAGGGTATTGATACTGAACCAGCCCGCCGCCGCATCCTGTGTCCATGTGATCGATGCTCGCTGGGCCGAACAGTCGCAGCATGATTCAAATGAGATTGCCAAACTGTTCCCTCATTCAAAAATAGTTTATGCGCTCACGAACAATGAAGAATCCGCCCCGTCTCCTCTGGATTTTGTCTTCGGCACAGAGCCTGCCCATGGCTGGTGTTACTTTTATCAAAAAGCCGAACTCGCCCGTCAGCAGGGTGATTTTGAAACTGTCGCCGCCCTGGGTGCGAAAGCCGAAACACTCGGCCTTTTCCCATCCGACCCTGTTGAGTGGCTGCCCTTCCTGCAAGCCTATGCCTATCTTGGTGAAAACGAAAAATTGGAAACCTTCACTGCCCGATTCAAATATGATTCTTTCCAAAAAGAAATGTTCTGTGAAAATATCAATAACATGAATGAATACGGTTATCCCTTAAAGCCGGATATCCAAATCCGGGTGGATGACTTGTTTTGCAAGTGACAATTAAACATGCGGCGATATTCTGCGGCCATGTTAATCAGCATGACCTGCACCTTGTGACGAGGTATGGAAAATTGCGGAGTGCTGAATCTTTACGGGGTGGATTTCGGTACGCGTACCGGTTCTTTGGCAGGATATATCACAATGAACCTTTTACATAAAAGGGGAGATAAAATATGTATTATGGAGAACTAAATGGATAAGGTCAAGGCTGTTGTTCGATCAAAAGGCTTTATGATGTCCGCCCTGCTGTTGTTTGTTGCGGGGCTTCTTTATTTGCCATTTATTTTCAAATTCGGATATTACTATGACGACTGGTATCTGATGTATGCCGCCGGCGCAAAAGGTCCAATGATCTTCAAAGATATTTTTAGTGTTGATCGCCCCCTGCGCGCGCTGGTTATGATTCCCGCGTATTCCCTTTTCGGGAACAATCCACTTTATTATAACCTGAGCGCATTTTTCCTCCGTTTCCTTGGCGGACTTTCCTTTTTATGGACTCTGCGAATGGTCTGGCCAAATCAGCGCTGGGCGGTTTTATCCGCATCCCTGTTGTTTTTAACCTATCCGGGTTTTCTTTCACAACCCAATGCGATTGATTATCAATCCCATCTTGCCGGTCTGGCGGCGGGGATGCTGTCCATTGCACTGACGGTAAAGGCGATCCAGTCCGAAAATTGGCGGGGCAGGCTGGTCCTTTATCTTTTTTCCATTTTGCTTGGCTGGTTTTATTTGAGTCAGATCGAATGGTATATCGGTCTCGAATTCTTCAGGTTTGCGTGTGTAATTATTCTTGTATATCGTGAAAAAGAATCGCATTGGGCGCACGTGCTTCGATTTCTGCGTTGGGCATATCCGCTAATTTTGATCCCCGGTGTGTTCTTGATCTGGAGGATTTTCTTTTTCAAAAGTGAGCGTGGGGCAACGGATATTGGCTTGCAGTTTGGCGATGTACTCTCTTCTCCGTTTGCCTTCCTTTTGAATTGGGCTCGCACTTTGGGAAATGACGCCCTGGATTCTTTGTTTTTTGCGTGGTTGATTCCCTTGCAGCGGCTTGCTTCCAGGCTAACAATTACTGAATGGTCCATGGGATTGGGAGTTGCCGTACTTGTTTTGGCGGCAGTCTGGATCGCCCTTGTTCGCCCTCAAAATTCCGGGGATGAGCACTCAGTAGCCGCGCCAAACTGGAAGCGGGAGATATTTTGGCTTGGCCTTGGATTAATACTGTTCGGACTTTTACCTGTCATTCTCGTTGGCCGTTCCGTTGATTTTAAAAATTATTCAAGATACACCATGATCGCATCTGCCGGTGCGGCGCTTTTATGGGCGGCCGGGCTGAATATGATTGCCAGTCAAAAGGTGCGTACTGTTCTCTTGAGTTTCCTGCTTCTTTCCGCATCGCTGACCCATTATGGGAACGGACTGATGCACGCCCGCGATACGGAGGAAGTCCGAAATTTTTGGTGGCAGGTCAGTTGGCGCATCCCGGATATGGAAAGCGGCACAACACTGGTGGCAAATTATCCCGTGACGGTTGAAGAGGATTATTTTATATGGGGTCCCGCGAATCTGATCTACCACCCGGAATCGGCGCACAAGGATTATGTCCAGCCGGCCATTTATGCCGCGCTTTTGAATGAACAAACCATCGCCGGCGTGTTGGCAAAAGAGCCGCAGGATTTTTCCAATCGCCGCGGAATTCGAACTTATAAAAATTATCGTAATATTCTTATTTTGTCACAGCCAACACCCGTTTCATGCGTCCAGGCCATTGACGGGAAACAGGTCGAATTATCTTCCGCCGAAGATTCCCGCGTGGTTAAACTGGCGCCATATTCTGAAACCGAGCATATCCTGCCTGGAGAATCCTTCCATACTCCGCCGGCGATTCCTTTTGGCGCACAGCCGTCGTTTGCATGGTGCTATTATTACGAGAAGGCTTCTTATGCCCGCCAATTGGGCGATTGGAACGAAATAGCCCGCCTGGGCGATGAGGCACGCTCGCTCGGTTTTTCAGCAGGCGACCCCGTTGAATGGATCCCCTTCCTGCAAGCCTACGCAGTCCTCGGCCAGACCGAAAAAATTGAATCCCTTGCCTCCCAATTCAAGAATACCCCGTTCCATAAACAGCAGCTCTGTCAGGCATTTGTCCGCCTGGAAGAAAACGGGATTCCATTGGGCGATGAAATAAAAAACAGGGTGAATGATCTTTTCTGCCGGTAGCAGGTTTTGTCGCTTCGGTTTCAACTGCATCCTGATCGGCAAAGTCGTGCCATTAAAAACCAAACATAAAAAGCGCGGATAGGATAAAATCCACCCGCGCTTTTTACTTCTCACTGGAAACCATGTCCCTCATTACTGTCTCTTCCCTCTCCAAATCCTTCGGCCCCACTGATATTTTCAGCGGGATATCCTTCAGCGTTGCCAAAGGCGCGCGCATGGCCATTGTCGGTCCCAATGGCATTGGCAAGACGACACTGCTTCGGATCCTTGTCGGCGTGGACGAAGCCTCATCCGGAACAGTCACCCGCTCACGTGGAGTCGGTATGGGGTATCTATCGCAGGAGGCGGATTTTGAAATGACGGGCACGTTGTGGGATGCCTGCGAATCCGTCTTTAGTCATTTCAAAGATGAACAGGAAGAATTGCACCGCCTCGAAGGGTTGATGTCAGACCCCGCCCTGGGTGAGGAGATCATGACGCGCTACGGCAGGCTGCAGGAGGATTTTGAGCGCCGCGGCGGATATACCTACATGACGAAGATCCGCCAGGTGTTGACGGGTTTGGGCTTCAGTGAGACCGATTATCAACTTAGCATTGACCACCTCTCAGGCGGCCAGCGTACGCGTGGATTTCTCGCCCGCCTGCTGCTCTCTGACCCCGACCTGCTCCTGCTCGATGAACCCACCAATCACCTTGACATAGCCGCCGTCGAATGGCTCGAAGGCTATTTGAGTCAATGGGAAGGCGCGGCGATCATCGTCTCGCATGACCGTTACTTTTTGGACAAAGCCTGCAA